>JBDSIC010000221.1:0-6433 GCA_039918195.1 Mucilaginibacter sp. | reverse complement strand
TATTAATAAACATCCCGATACCTATCAAACCAAAAAGGACAACGGCTTGCAGATGCTTTGGATAACACCCCTGCGCGCGCTCACCAACGACATTAAAAAGGCCATGCAGGAAGCCTGCGACGAAATGGGAATACCCTGGAAAATAGCCACCCGCACCGGCGATACATCTGCTGCCGAAAAGGCCGCCCTCAAAAAAAAGCTGCCTGAAGTATTGCTTACCACACCCGAAAGCCTGCACCTGATGCTGGCCCAAAAAGAATACCCTAAAATATTTAAGGGTTTGCAGGTGGTAGTGATTGACGAATGGCACGAACTGTTGGGGACTAAACGCGGGGTACAGGTAGAGTTGGGGCTGAGCAAGCTAAAAAACCTCGGAGATCCATCGCCGTCGATAAACATAGACAAGAACCATTCACCACTCACCACTCGCAATTCACCACTCACCACTCACCACTCACTTCGAATATGGGGTATCAGCGCGACCATAGGCAATTTAGAACAAGCCGCTGAGGTACTGCTTGGCAACAGTTTCCAGCCGGACAAGATAAAAATGGTCCGGGCCAATTTGGAAAAAAAACTGGATATACGTTCTGTTATCCCTGATAATATCGAGAATTATTCGTGGACTGGTCATATCGGTGTTAAGCTGCTGCCGCAGGTGATGGAAATTGTGGCCAAAAGCAAAACCACGCTGATATTTTGCAATACGCGGTCGCAATCCGAGATATGGTACCATGCCATTATTGATAATTACCCCGAATATGCGGGTATTATGGCCATGCACCATGGTTCGCTGGATAATGAGCTGCGCAACTGGGTAGAGGCCGCCCTGCATGCTGAGGCGTTAAAAGTCGTGGTATGTACTTCGAGCCTTGACCTGGGGGTTGACTTTCGGCCGGTGGATACGGTGGTGCAGGTGGGCAGTCCGAAAGGCGTTGCCCGGTTTATGCAACGGGCGGGGCGCAGCGGGCACCACCCGGGGGCGGTATCAAGGGCATATTTTGTGCCGACGCACTCGCTGGAACTGCTGGAAGGCGCGGCACTGAAACAGGCCATAAAAAATGGTGTATTTGAAAGCCGCGACCCGATGCTGCTGACGATGGATGTATTGATACAGTTTATGGTAACACTGGCCGTATCAGAAGGATTTAGGGCAGAGGAATTGTTTACGGAGGTGAAAAGCACCTACGCCTTTGCCGACCTAACCCGTAAAGAATTTAACGAACTGCTTGATTTTATAACCAAAGGCGGCAAAACGCTGGCCCAGTACGATGAGTTTTTAAAGGTGGAAGTTGAGAATGGCTTGTATAAAGTGAACAACCGCCGCGTAGCCATGCGCCACAGGCTAAGCATAGGCACCATTACCAGCGAACTGAGTATACGGGTGAAGTGGCTAAGCGGCGGTAGTTTGGGTACTATCGAGGAGGGTTTTGTATCCAAGTTAAAACCGGGGAATACATTTTGGTTCGCGGGGCGGAGCCTGGAGTTTATACGGGTGAAGGAAATGACGGCCTACGTAAAAAAATCTAACGCGAAAAAAGGGCTTATACCCAGTTGGGCCGGTGGAAGGATGCCGCTATCATCGCAGCTTTCGGCAGTTTTCAGGGATAAACTGGACGAGGTGGCCAATGGGGTTGAAAAGGACGAGGAAGTTATAGCATTAAAACCCCTGTTTAAGTTGCAGCAGGAACTGTCGCACCTGCCGCAGCGCCACGAGTTTTTGATAGAGTCGTTCAAATCGAGGGAGGGGCATCACCTGTTGTTCTATCCGTTCGAGGGGCGGTTGGTGCATGAAGGGATGGCGTCGCTGCTGGCTTACCGAATTACCAAAGTAAAGCCGTCCAGTTTTTCAATCGCAATGAATGATTATGGCTTTGAACTACTTAGTGATGAGGATGTACCGATAGAGGAAATTTTAGAAGACGTGGAGTTTTTCTCGATAAATAACCTGCTGGAAGATATACAACACAGTCTTAATGCCAACGAAATGGCCCGCCGCCGTTTCAGGGATATTGCCCATATCGGCGGACTGGTGTTTACAGGCTATCCCGGCGCGCAGATCAAAAACAAGCACTTGCAGGCATCCACGTCATTATTGTTCGAGGTTTTTACCGAGTATGAGCCTGATAACCTGCTGGTGCGGCAAGCCTACAACGAGGCTCTATCCTTCCAATTAGAGGAGTTCAGGCTGCGGGCAGCCTTGCAGCGTATCGAAAAACAAAGTATTATCCTTAAAAACATTGAAAGGCCAACACCTTTTGCCTTCCCGATAATGGTGGACAGCCTGAGCCGTGATAAACTCACTACCGAAACCATGGAAGAGCGCATTGCCCGGATGGCCCGCCGCTATGGCGCCGATATTGGTGATGACGAAAGCAAAATAAGTAAACGCCCCCGCAAGCCTGGAATTACGAGGAAGAAGGGATTTTAGTGCCACACACACAAAAAAAAGCTTGTCATTTATCCTCGTACGAATAACAATCAATTTTATCTTGATTCTCCCAACTATATTCCACCCAAAATTTCTTGCAGCTTTACATCAAGGTCATTACCACGCAGGTTTTTGGCGATAATTTTGCCGGTAGGATCTATCAGAAAGTTTTGGGGTATGGACTGTACGTTATAAAGTTGTGCGGCTTCGTTCTGCCATGATTTTAGGTCGGACACCTGTGTCCAGGCAAGGCCGTCATCTTTAATGGCGTTTACCCAGGCACTTTTTCCCGATTCTTTGTCAAGCGATACGCCCAGTATGGTGAAATTCTTGTCTTTGAATTTGTAATAAGCCCTTACAATATTGGGATTTTCCTGGCGGCAGGCGCTGCACCATGATGCCCAAAAAACAATAAACACATATTTGCCCCTGAACGATGATAGTTTTACCGGTGCGCCATTTACATCTGCCTGTATAAAATCGGGTGCTGCGCCGCCGATGGACGTGCCTTTTATGGAGGATATGGCCATTTTCATAGATTGCCCTATTTCTGATTGCTGCAAATTTTTGCTGAGCAGGTTAAACAAGGGTTCCAGTTCTGCAACATCCGGAGAAGGGCCGGCCACCGAACCTAAGGCCAGCAGGCTGATATAACTATCGGGATTGTTTTTTATAAAGTCTTTAAAAATGCTTTTTTGCTCTTCCTGTATCACTTTAAGTTTTGCCTGCATCGAGTTTTGGAAGTTGGCTGATCTTTTTTGCTCATCAGAAGCCGCGCTGGCTTCGGCCATAATTTTATTCGCCCTGCTATTACCGGGCTTTAGTAAACTTACCAGTTTTTGATTGTCTGTATTAACAGGTGAACCGGTCAACTGTACTTTTGAAACGGAATCACTGCTGTTAACATTAATGGTTCCTTTGTCAATAAAGAAGTTCAGCATATCTGCCGTTTTTGAAGGCCTGCCGTCGGGGAAATTATCCTGTATATATTTTTCAAAACCGCTGCCTTTGCGATCAATAAATAAAATTGCGCTGGCTGGGTCTATGATCCTGCCTTCAAAATTGAAAACACCGTTTTTTATAGTGGATGAATCGGTTATATTGGAGCTACCGGTGCGGTAGAGTAAGTAAACTTTTGCCGGGGCATTTAACTTGCCTACTTTTCCGGTTATTTTAAATGGGGCGTCGGTTTGCGCTATTGCCAATGCCGGTAAAAGTACAGCGGCGGCTAGTAATATTTTTCTCATGGATATATGTAACGTAAATACAGGTGCCGAAATTATACTATACCAGCTTTTGGTAGGTGCGCCACCACAGGTCGGGCATTTCGCCGGATACGGCGGTTTTATAATCATCGTACCGGCAGGGCACTAAATGGAAGCGCTCGTTCATAGAGCCGCCGGTAGGGTAAGGCACCTGCATCCACCACCGGTCAGATTTTTTGCTTTTTACAAATACCAGTTCGTGGTCGTCGTGCTTTAAGCTGGTTTTATATATAAGGTACTGCGATTTTGGGTTAAGCGGGAAATCCCGCTTGCGGTTATAAAAGCCGTCGACAAAATACCATATCATTTGCCCCAGCAGCATGGCTGTTTGCCCGTTGCTATCGTAAGCGGGGTTAAACTCATAAAAACCTATTGAGCTTAGTTTGTCATTTATCCCGGCATAACGGGCAAGCCTGCAGGCTTCTTCGCCATAAAAACCGTTGGGAGTGGCATTGGCGTTACCCGCCGCTTCGGCCGAGCGTACGGCCGATATGTCAAAACTGATCATATTGGCATTGCGGATGATGGGCTCGGCTACGGATATCATGCCGCTTAGTTCGCCCAGGCGGTGTACATCAAAGTATAGCTTTTCCATAACGCGCAGGCTCTCCTGGCTGGTAAAATAAGTTTGGTAACCCAAATTGCTATAGTTGAACAGGTAGTTGGGTTCGTGTAAAAATATTTTGCTAAGGAATGACGAAGAAGATGTTTCCAGGCTCTGCTCACTGGTGTCTTCTTCCAAATCAAAATGCGAATCGATAACCACCAGGTCTACCTTTTGATCCAGTTCTTCGTAGCCGAGATATTGGGCGTAGGTGAGGTCCTGGCTGCCGCCGATGATGAGTGGCAGTATTTCCTGCCTTACCAGTTCCTCAACCACGGTTTTTAGGGCCACGTAAGTATCTGTCACTGTTGCACCCGGGCGTATATTGCCCAGATCGACTATTTTGGTGTTATAATTACCTTCGTTAAGCAAGTACAGTTTTTCTCGAACATGGTCGGGGGCGTGGGCGCAGCCTTCGTTATTATCTGCGTTGCGACCTTCCTGCACGCCAACTATAGCAATATCCGGTTTTTGGTCAAGGTCAGGGAACCTGTCCGAATAGTGATCTATCTTTTGCCCCAGCTGACTGGTATAATATCCTTTTTGCGGGATGATCCTTTTCAGGTCTATCGGGGTAAAGAAATCTGCTAATGACATGTATGTTTGATGTGCAAATGTGCGTATGTGCAAATGTGCAAAATCTTGAGCAGAATTTTTCGCGTGTGTTTGTTTTTTTGCGCTCAAGGGGGCTTCGCCGTTTACAGGATTTTAGAATTATCAGAATGCCTGTCGGATGCAGTTTCTAGTGATTAATCCATACTCTATTCCATGAATTCTAAAATTCTGATTCAGACAAAAATTCGCACATTTGCACATCACCATATCTGTATAAACAAATGATATTAGTAACAGGCGCAACAGGATTTTTAGGGGCAGAAGTAGCCCGGCAGCTTGCGCAAAAAGGCGAAGCTGTTCGCTGCACCAAGCGCGCCACTTCCGTTATACCGGCCATACTGCAACCCTATACTAATATAATAGCGTGGGCCGATGCCGATATGCTGGATGATTTCGCGCTGGAAGATGCTTTTAAGGATGTAACGCAGGTTTACCATGCCGCCGCCTGGGTGTCGCTAAAGCAAAAGGATAAAAAGCCGATGATAGCCACCAATATTGCCGGTACGGCCAATGTGGTTAACCTGTGCCTGCAATACAACTGCAAGCTGGTGCATGTAAGTTCGATAGCCGCATTAGGTTTAGCCAAACCCGGCGAAAAGATTAACGAGAACCACCACCTGGAGGAAACCGCCGAGAACGACGGCTATGCCATATCAAAGCTGGAAAGCGAGATGGAAGTGTGGCGCGGCATTGCCGAGGGATTGGACGCGGTTATTGTAAACCCATCCTTAATAATAGGTGTTAACGCCGGCACCGAGGGCACGGGCGAACTATTTAATACCGTGCGCAAAGGCTTAAAATTTTACACCCCGGGTACGGCAGGCATAGTTGATGTAGAGGACGTAGCCAAAAGCATGATAGCCTTAATGAACAGCGATATTACCGCCCAGCGCTATATTATTAATGCCGAGAATTACAGCTACAAGCAACTGGTTGAAGAAATAGCACAGGGTTTCGGCATAAAGCCGCCGGCTACGGAGGCCAAACCCTGGATGATGGGCCTTGCCTGGCGGGCTGCCCGGTTTGTATCCGCCATAACAGGCGGCGACCCGTTTATTGACAAGATAGCGGCGCAATCGTCAGTGATGTTAAAGGAGTTTGATAACAGCAAAATAAAAAAGGCCATAGGTATTGAGTTTAAGCCGGTAAGTGAGAGTATTAAGGAAGTTTGCGCGGCGATGAAGTAATATTTTTTTGCCGGTGTTCCAAAGTGTTCATTTTTTAAACCGTGAACACCGTGAACACCCGGTGAGCATTTTGGAACACGCCCGTGAACGTTATGGAACACGCCCGTGAACATTTTGGAACACTGCAGAATTTTGGCACCACTTAATACCATACGGGTACGCAGGTTTTAATTGGGAATTAATTGCCGGGGCAGCAGTATTTCTTTCAACTATAATAAGTTGCTAATAATCAAAAACTTATTATACCTTTAATCAATTATTCTGTTAGCAGACCACCGTTTCTACATCTATCCCTAATTTTTTTTATCATGCCGTTAACCGACCCCCACCA
>JBDSIC010000220.1:0-4148 GCA_039918195.1 Mucilaginibacter sp. | reverse complement strand
CATTTCAGTAACTTAAATTTTAAATACACCGACCTTGCCACTAAAACAAAAGGGTTCGTGCTTTCGCGCCATGATGCCCGCCCCATGGTACTCGGTTCGTCTGACGAATTTTTTTGATAGAAAAGATCGTAAAAATCATTGTAAAATATACCGCGTCCCTTTTTTTGTATAAATGAAAGGGCCATCCGGTATTCTGTCAGATCTCCCTTTATTCCTTCGGAATAACGTCCGAATTTTTGCAGGAAATTACTACGCCGCAGATGCGGGTGGTCGCTGTATACATAAAACTTCAGGTGGTTGCTTTTAAGCGGTGAAGCCGAGAACAGCATTTCGGAAAAACCTTTTTTATAGTGTTTGCCATACGGATATTTAAAATAGGCATACATCCGGGCAATATCAATGGTTTTGTCCTCATCCATAAATCCCAATGCATCTTTAAAATGCCTGGGGAAGGCCTGCGTAGGTTCAAAGTCTTCCTGCACGTATAGGGTATAGGGCGTTTGCACGGCATCCTGCCCCTTATTGATGTTATTCCCCAGCCCGCGGTTCGTAGGCGTGGTTATCAACCGGTAATTAAATTCATTTTTTAGTTCGTGCAGTTTATCCAAGTGTTCGGGCCAGCTGCCATCGTCAGATACGACGATATCGCCAAAAGTAATATCAAGGTCTTTAAAAGCCTGCAGCAAACGCGCCAACGATCGGCTGCGGTTATAATGAGTAACCAATAACGTAACATGATCGAATATTAGCTGGTCCATTATAACACCATTTTGCGTTGGCTTAATCAGCCTTATTGTATTTTGTCGGTCTTAAAAAGCAGGTTGTATGTCCATTTCATCAGTTTAAACTGCAGGTACGCCGCTCGTGCCGCCAATGCAAGCGGGTTCTTACTCTCTCGCCATGATGCCCGGCCAACGGTGCTTGGTTCATCGGCAGTGTTTACCTGCTCAAAAACCGCGTTGAATTTATCAAAGAATATCCCCTTACCACCATTTTTGATGAATGATAAGGCCATCCCGTATTCGGATAGGTTGACATTCACTTTCGGCTTGTACCTGCCAAACTTTTGGAAGAACGTGCTTCGTCTTAAATGCGGATGATCGCTGTATACGTAAAATTTAATATGATTGTTAGCCAGCGGAGATGCACTGAATTGCATTTCAGAAAATCCTTTACCATATGGCTTGGTATAAGGATAAGCAAAATAGGCGTAAAACCTTACCAAATCAAGGTCCTTATCGGTATCCATAAATCCCAACGCATCTTCAAAGTGTTTTTCAAAAGCAGGCTGTGGTTCAAAATCTTCCTGGACGTACAGGGTATAAGGCGTTTGCACGGCATCCTGCCCTTTGTTAATGTTATCGCCTAAACCCATATTAACCGGCGCGGTTACCAGCCTGAAATTAAATTCCTGCTGCAAGGCTTTTATCTGGTCGAGGTGCTCCGCCTTACTGCCATCATCAGACACAACCACATCGCCAAACTTCACGTTTAACTTATTAAAGGTAGAAAGCAGCCTTTTTAACGATTTGCTGCGGTTATAAGTGGTGACCAGAAGGGTTACTTCCTTAAATTCCTTCATCATATTATACTTAGGTATTGTTAGCTAATATGCAATATTTATGGTTAATTAGCTAATATTTTATGAGCGTTAGGCTATGCTGTCAAAAATAATATCCCTTGCACGTAATAAGTATATCCTGTCGTTAGCCGGTAATGTCATCATGTCCGGCTTCGGCTTGCTAACCATGACGCTGATATACCGCTCGTTATCAAAAACAGAGGCGGGTACCTGGGTGCTTTTTCAGTCAACCCTGTTATTGGTAGATACTTTTAGGTCGGGATTTTTAACTACCGCTTTCATAAAATTTTATGCAGGTGCAACCAAAGAGCGTACTGAGGAAGTAGCCGGCTCGGCCTGGTTTTTAGGCATGGCTATTACCGGTATCTTAGTACTGATAAGTGTGCTTTCGCTGTTCTTTTTGCATTATATCAGCGATGAGGGTATAGCGTTGTTCTTTAAATGGTCGGGTGTTTACTATGCGATATCGTTGCCATGGTTTTTGGCCACCTGCGTTATACAGGGCGACCAGCACTTTGGCAAGCTGCTTTACATCAGGCTGAGTAACCAGGGTAGCTTTATTGTTTTTATCATTTTGCTGATAATAACAGGGCATATCACGCTGATTACCGTATTGTATGCTTACCTCATATCAAACGGTATAACAAGCATATATGCCCTGCTGAAGAACTGGACTCGTATTACCAACCTGCGCAACCGCAGTGTTGACTGTGTTAAAGAGATATATAACTTTGGTAAGTACAGTGTGGGCACCTCGCTCAGTGCTAATATGTTCAGCTCTTCAGATACCTATATCATCAATTTTTTGCTGGGGAAGGAATTGCTGGCTATTTATAACGTAGGGCAAACACTAATGCAACTGGTAGAGATACCGCTGCGCAGTTTCGCGGTAACTGCCATGCCTGAACTGGCTACGGCCTACAATACCAACGATAGGGAAGGGGTTATTCGTATCATGAAAAAGTACGCGGGTATGCTGTCTATCATCCTGATACCGGGCGCGATAATAGGCTGCCTGCTGGCTGATGTGCCCATTTACCTGATAGGCGGCGGCAAATATGCCGGTACC
Source organism: Mucilaginibacter sp. (assembly GCA_039918195.1). Taxonomy (GTDB): domain Bacteria; phylum Bacteroidota; class Bacteroidia; order Sphingobacteriales; family Sphingobacteriaceae; genus Mucilaginibacter. Next base: position 1,497 of record JBDSIC010000220.1, on the reverse strand, counting down.
GAGGCAGCGAATGTGTTCCGCGTGTTTTTAACCTTTGCCATTATCTTCCCGCCCGACCGCTTTTTTGCGCTTACGCTGGATGTGATACACAAGCCTAAGATCAACTTCTACAAAGTGTTGGTAATGCTGACCGTAAATATAGGTGCCGATTTCTTGGGCGTTTACATAACCGGCAATGTGTACGGTGTTGCGTTTGCTACAGTGATGCCGATACTTACCGGCACCATAATAGGCTATTGGGCCTTAAATAAATACAGCCGCTTTACCTACTGGAGTATTTTTAAGGTTGGCTATTACGAGACGATGGATTTGGTGAAACAGACTTGGGCGAAGCGGAAATTGCAAGGGTAAGTGATTTCGGATTTCGGATGTTCGATTTCGGATTTGTTATTTTTAAGTTTAGATTTATTCATTAATACCTAATATAATGGATAAAGTAGAATTAAAACAAAGAACCAAAAAGTTTGCGGTTAGTATTATCAAATTTGCCGAGCTGCTTCCTAACAGTCGGCCTTTAAATGTTCTTATAAATCAATTGCTCAGAAGTTCATCCTCTGTCGGTGCAAACTATCGTTCAGCATGTCGTGGGAAATCTATAGCTGATTTCATTAATAAGATTGTTATTTGTGAAGAAGAAGCGGATGAGTCCATCTATTGGTTAGAATTAATTGAAGAATCTGGATTGTTCGTATCTGATCAAACACCTTCTCTAAAAAAGGAAGCAAATGAACTTACCGCTATTTTTACTGCGATTGGCAAAACGGCCAAAGCAAATCAAAAGAATAAAAAATAAAAACTTCAATAATTCGAAATCGAACATCCGAAATCCGAAATCAATTTAATCTTTCTTCCCGCCGAAAACAGAGAAGCTTACATAACGTTTAGGATGCGCCTTCAGGTCAATAAATAAGTTATTGAGGTTAAGCGACGCATCGTTAAGGTTTTTGTACATGCTTGAGTCATTCAGCAGCATACCCAGTGTGCCGGTATTACTATTGATCTTGCTGGTGGTGGCCTGCAGGTCGGCTACCATTTTATCGGCATTGTTCAGCGTGTTTTTAATATTAGAGTTGGACAGGTCGTTGCTGAATTTTTCGAGGTTAGTGGCAATGCCATTAAAGTGCGAGGCCGTAACCTTTAAATTACTTGACACCGTTGCCGCGTTGGTTAATATAGTATTGATATTTTGCGACTGCATACCTACCAAACCATCTATCTTTTTGGTTGTGCCCTCCAGCGTTTGCAGCGAATTGGCAATGCTGCGGAAACTCCTGTCCACATTCTTTTCAAACTCAGGGTTCATTATGCGGTTGATGGATGCCAGTGACGAGTCCATCTTGGTTATCAATATTTCGGCTTTCTTTTGTATAGGCTGCAGGCTTTCGGCAAGGCTGCCTTGTATATCGGCCCTTAAGGTATCCTCATCCATAGCCAGTTCTTTGCTGTTACCCAGTGTAAAAACAATCGCTTTACCGCCTAAAAGGTCGGTGCTTTGCA
>JBDSIC010000219.1:0-7038 GCA_039918195.1 Mucilaginibacter sp. | reverse complement strand
GATTCTTAATGCATATACCGGTAAAGTTTTGCAGCATGACAATGATATAACGTTGGGGCCGATTGTGGATTGGGTAGGAAACCCCGCTCCCTCAAAGCCCGACCTCACTCAGTTTTATATGTTCTTTAAAAAGTAGCATACCTTTCTGTTATACTACGTTCAATCTACAGCCGTTGTTAACAAAACGCTGACCTATGCTGAAATCCCTACTATCTTTTATGCTTATGCTAATGGTGACATCCGGCTTTGCCCAAACTACCGATAGCCTCGCCCAGCCATCACCCGTGCGCACACTTACCCTGCAACAATACACCGCCCTGCAAAACGGCGACGATCTGTACAATATGGCCCAAACGGGCGAGATCAACCACGCGCCATTACCCGGCAACGTGCTTAAATTTAAAAAGGCACTCGATCTTAGTCCGGCACAATTAAGTAAACTAACCGCTATGGATAAAGAGCTGCTGCGCAAAAAGAAGGAAATGGGCGTTTTCATCGTCCGCAACGAAAAAGCGCTGGACAGCCTGTTCCGCACCCGTAAAGCTAATGATGGCAACGTTATATTTTATACCAACCGTTACGGCATATACCAGGGCGAACTGCGCAACGCCATTTTGCAGGCCTGCCTAAACACGCAAAAATTACTTACCCCCAAACAAATAACCCTGTTTGAGCGATTGTATTATAAATACTAATTTGCAATAGGTTTTACTTAAATTTGCTTCCCGTTCAGGATAACATATGAAGATCACATTTGATTTTGAAAAACCCCTTGCCGAACTGCAGCAACAGATTGATAAGGTATCACAAATAGAAGATAAGAATAAGCTGGATATGTCGGCCACGCTGGCAGAACTGGAAGCTAAACTCGAGGATGCCAAAAAAGAGATTTACGGCAACCTTAATGGCTGGCAAAAGGTGCAGATATCGCGCCATCCCGAAAGGCCCTATACCCTGCAATATATCGAGCTGATGTGCGATGATTTTATCGAACTGCACGGCGACCGTACCTTTGGCGACGACAAGGCGATAGTAGGCGGGTTGGGTTCTATTAACGGTCAGTCGGTGATGATCATAGGCCACCAAAAGGGCCGAAATACCAAAGAGCGCCAGTTCCGTAACTTCGGCATGGCCAATCCCGAAGGTTACCGTAAGGCCCTGCGCCTGATGAAACTGGCGGAAAAATTTAACAAACCCGTAATAACCCTAATAGATACCCCCGGCGCATTCCCCGGCCTTGAAGCTGAAGAACGCGGACAAGGCGAGGCCATAGCCCGCAACTTGCTCGAAATGTCGATACTTAAAGTACCGGTAATCTGTGTAATTATTGGCGAAGGCGCATCGGGCGGCGCATTGGGCATAGGTATTGGCGACAGGGTGCTGATGCTGGATAACAGCTGGTACTCGGTAATATCCCCGGAAAACTGCTCAACTATCCTTTGGAAAACCTGGGAAAATAAAGAGCGCGCGGCAGAGGTACTAAAACTAACCTCGACCGAAATGCTGAAAAACAAGCTGATAGACGGCGTAGTAAAAGAACCCCTCGGCGGTGCCCACCAAGACCCGGTAGCCATGGCCACCATCCTTAAAAAGCATTTGCTTAAAGAGCTAAAAAACCTTACCGACAAAAACGCTGACGAACTGGTTGCCGAACGCATTGAGAAATTCTGCTCGATGGGTGTGGTAATAGAGGCATAAAAGCCCCACCCAAACCCTCCCCGGCAGAGAGGGCTAAAATATTTGAAAGCGGCTTAGGCCGCTTTTTTTTATGCCCATAAAGCGTAGGCCTTATGCTATTGAGCAACCAAAAATGGCTGGCCTTGTGCGTTTAATTAAAGCGAAAATTTTCTTTTATATATTGCTTTGTAGCACTGGTATCAATATATTTGAATTCAGCCCGTTTTAACCAATACTACATTATGAATTTCAATCAACTTAAGTACATGCATGTGACTATTTGCTGTTCGCTTATTATTTTATTCGCATGCTTTGGGGGAAAAACGCATGCTCAAAATCCAAATAAAAAATCACTTTACTACCTTCTTGATACCGCTAAAGTTCCAGTGAAAGACCGCATGATAACAATTGATTATGAAGGTACATCTACAAAAATAGTGGCCGTTGATTACACTATTGAAGTGCCTTGTATTGCAATAAAAAACTCCAGGTTCAACCCGGGTTTTATCCGGAGAGTAAGGGATGAAGGAAAAGTATTAACCGGGTGATGAGCTAAAGAAAGTACCTTTTACAAAACTTGCCGATTTAATCAAATTAATATGCACTGATGGCGACCGGGCTTTTGATGATAAATACACCCTATATTTTATTGAACCCTATAAAAAAGGATTTATAAGCTACCAATTAATAATGGGCCATCCGTACGTTATTGAAGATTGGATAACCATAAGCCCACCAGATAGCACTGCTAAAAAAGATTAACTACTCACCAAACTTCTCCCTATAAACCTCTTCATCAAACCCGAAAAATAAGAATCCGTTATCTTCTATCACCGGGCGTTTTATCATGCTGGTTTTTTGTTGCAGCAGGGTTAGCGCGTCTGCTTTGGTTTTTATGCTGTCTTTTACTGCCGGGTCAAGCTGTTTCCAGGTGAGGCCTTGTTTGTTCAGGAATTTTTCGTAGCCCGCTTTGGCATCCCACTCTTGCAGCTTTTCTGCGGTTACGCCGAGTTTTTTAAAGTCGTGAAACTCATAAGCCACATTGTTAGCTTTTAGCCAGTCGAGCGCTTTTTTAACTGTATTGCAATTGGGTATACCGTAAACTTTCATGCTGCAAATCTATTAATTTCTGCCGCCGCTGCTTTTGTCGTCGTTATTTATTCCGCGCTGGTTCTTTTTAATGTTGGCATTAAGGCGGCCAAACTTGTATTGCAGACCGAAACCAATAGCTCGGTAATAATTATAGAAATAGTTGGTGGTGCTGAAATCACGGGTCCTGGTGCGGAAATCGAGCTTATTAAACTTGGCAAACGGATTGTTAACACCCAGCGATATGTTCAGTTTTTTGTTTAGCAATTCTTTTGATACATACAGGCTGCCGCCAACCCAATAGTTATCGGTACCCTGCAGCATTACATACCGGCTGTCGAAATTAATATTCATCCCAACACGGTAACCACTGTCAAACTTGTACGATGTATAGGTAAAGACATGCCCCTGCTGCCCGGCGGCGCTGTAAAATTCGCCGTTGTAGGTGCCGCGAAGCCATACGCGGCGTATCTCGGCATTAATATTAACATTCAGCTTGGTTGTTATGGGGTAATTAATATTCACATCGAGCCCGAGGTTTTTGTTTTGACCTACATTGGCAAAGGTTGTCCCGGTAGTATCGCCGCCGAGGTAGCTTGTTACGCTTTCGATGCTATTATTTGAAAAGGAGTAGTTTGTATTGATATTGATGGAACCCTTGGTAAAATTGCTGTATCCAAGCTCGAAATTATTATTGGTAGTAGGCCGAAGGTAAGGGTTACCCACGTTAACATATTGCGGGTTACTCCTGTCAACAAAAGGGTTAAGCTGGTCGATGTAAGGCCGTTGTATTCGCTGGGTAAACCCGAAGGTAAGCGAGCTGCTTTTCAGGCTGCGCTGTATGGATAGCGACGGGACAAGGTTATTATACCGCTGCGCGATACCACCTTCGCTAAACGCGCCGTCGATAACGGTACGCTCTAACCTTAAGCCCGCCTTAACGGTGTATTTAGTAAATTTTAACTGGTACGAGTTATACAGGCTATACACATCCTGGCTATAAATAAAATTATTTACCTGCGATGGGTCTGTTACAAACACATCACCGGCGGCTAATTTCGCGGTACTAAAATCACTGTAACTATCACGAATGATCATTTTACCACCCGCTTCTATGGTTAGCACCTTAAAGGGCTGCACATAATCAAGCTGGCCGGTATGTTCTTTTGAGCCGGAGTTGTTGTACTGTTTGTAATCTGGTTGATTATATCCCAGTCCGTGGTCAGAGGTAACGTTGTTGAACTGCTCGTTGTCCGATTCGCTGTATTTATACGATACCGTAAGCAACTGGTCTTTATTGCGTTTAAAGCCAAGCTGGTAGTCCAATCCCAGGTCGGTGCCTTTATATTGGCTTTTGCCATTGTTAAAGGTGTTGTAGGAAGCTGTACGTACATCATCGCTATCCTTAACGCTAAACTGCGAATTACCCTGGGTGTTATCGCCATTATAATAATTAAGCGAAGCTGTTATCAAATTAAGCGAATCGGCTTCAAAGCTCAATTCAGCATTAGCATACTTGCTTTTACGACCGGAAAAACGACTGCCGTTTTGCACAATTGACGAAGTTACGGCGCCTGTAGCGGGATCAAAAAAGTCGGTTTGGTTAAAAAAATCTGATGAGAGCTCCGGGCGTGTATTCCAACCTATATCCGTATTGAAACCAAATTTACCTTGCTTAACCGTGGCGCTGGCGTTTACCCGGGTGCCCCATACAGTGTTATAATTAGCACTAACAGAACCATTGTAACCCTCATCGCCTTTTTTCTGGGTGATGATATTGATGATACCGGCCAACCCCTCGGCATCGTACTTTGCAGGCGGGGTGGTGATCACCTCTATCCGGACAATATTGGTGCCCGGCATGGCCTTCAGCACATCCGACGGGTTTTTTGCCAGCAAGGCCGATTCTTTACCGTTTAGCAGTATTTTATAGTTGCCCGTTCCGCGCAGCTTAATATTATCCTGCCCGTCCACCGAAACCATAGGCACTTTACGCATCATATCCAGCGCTGTTACTACCTTACTTTCGGGGTCGGCCTGCACGTCGTAGCTGATGCGGTCAACCTCCTGTTTCATCAGCGGCTTAACGCCGGTTACCTGCACCTCGTTTAATTGTTGTGCCGATGCCGAAAACTTTATACTCCCCAGGTTAACTTCACTAACAGTACTATCAAGCGCGATGGTTTTATTGGCATAGCCCATAAATGCCAGCACAATATTGTATTGGCCTTTTTTTGTGGCTATTTGAAAGCTGCCGTCTGTTTTGGTAAGGGTGCTTTTTACCGCAGATTTGGTTTTTATATCCTGCAGGGCTATGGTCACAAAATCCATTGTCTTGTTGGTTGCCGAATCAACCACCATACCTTTTACAGTGACATTTAAAGCCGGCGACTGCGCGAGTAAACCTGTGCTAAAAAACAAGAATATAATGGCAAGTAAATGTCGTTTCATTAAGGGTGTTAATAGTATTTAAAAATCCTGCATGATACTTAACCATTGCCACCGCTTTTGCCGCCGCCGCTGGTGTCGTCGTTTTTAATACCGCGCTGATTCTTTTTAATGTCGCTGTTCAGTCTGCCAAACTTGTAGCTTATCCTAAGCGCAAAATGGCGATATATCTGGTTGTAATAAGTGGTTTGGTTAAAATCGGGCGTGTTGGTGGTTGATGTATTTTTCCAAAATGTGCCGGTTGGGTTGTTTGCTATAAAAGATATCGTTGCCTTTTTGTTTAGCAGCTCCTTGCTCACTACATAAGAGTTATACAGGAAATACCTCGAGCTGCCCTGCAGGCTGACATCACCGCTGTAATAGCCGATGTTCGTCCCTACACGATAGCCGTCATCAAACTTATAACTAATACTGGTAAAGGCATTGCCCACGATCCCGCTGTTGCGGTACATCTTACCATTGTAGCTGCCTTGCAACCATATTTTTGATATCTGCCCGTTAATGCTGATAGAAAACTTCTTGGTGATATCGTAATTGGTATTGATGTTTAGGCCTAAACTTTTATTGCTTCCCAAATTTTGAAACGTGGTCGACGTTATTTTAACCGTGTCGGTTGGTATATTATTTTTAAGGGTAATTGAATCCCTGAAGCTGGTTACATTTTGTATAGCGTTGTTCGAGAAGTTATAGCTAAGCCCGATGTTGATAGAGCCTTTAGAGAAGTTACTATAGGTTAGCTCGAAAGAATTGTTCAGCTCGGGGGTAAGGTTGGGGTTACCGGTATTTACAAACAGCGGATTCGAGCGGTCTACGTACGGATTTAACTGGTAAATGCCGGGCCTGCGTATACGCTGGGTGTATCCCAAATTAACACTGCTGCTTTTTAATTTACGCTGTATAGATACTGATGGTATCAGGTTATTATAGCTGCTGTTAAGCGGCGTGCCGGCTTTAAAAGTAGCATCAACAGTGGTGTACTCAAGGCGCAGCCCTGCCTTGGCCGACCATTTATCCAATTTTAACTGGTACGAGTTATAGCCACTGTACACATTTTGCTGGTAGTCGAACACGTTAGATTGCTCCGGGTCGGGTTGGTAAATGTCACTTACTAATGTTTCGGTAGCAAATTCGCTAAAGTTGTTGCGTGTAATGGCTTTACCACCGGCTTCGATGCTTACTTTTTTAAACGGATGCACGTAATCCAATTGTGCCGTATGCTCTTTGGTGCCCTGCCTGTTGTTCTGCCTGTAGTCGGCCTGGTCGTACTCAATGGTATTGGTAAAAAAGTTTTCGTTTTTTATCGTATTCGGCGAATAACTGTATTTGTAGGATAAGGTAAGCAATTGGTCTTTGCTCCTTTTAAACCCCAGCTGGTAATTTACAGCCGCGTCAATACCGGTGTACTTGTTAGTACCGTTGTTAACCTGGCTAAATCGCTGGGTGACTACATCGTCTGTTGTTTCTATTGATTTGCCTGCATTATAATTAGTATAACTTTCCCTGTATACTTCAAATGACCCTGACAGCAGGTTGAGCGTATCTATCTCGTAACTCAGTTCCCCATTGCCATATAGGTATTGGCCCTGGAAACCGTTTTTGCCGGTTTGGTTAAGTACCGAAGTGATATTTTGGGTTACACTGTCTATCCGGTTTTGCAGATTGCCGAACTCGTTATTATTGCGCAACTGCTTGCCAAAACCCGCGTAGCCTGCAAAACCGAATTTACCCTGCTTTACGGTTCCGTTAAGGTTGAAGCCCGGCCCCCAGCGGTTGTTGTACCTAATGTTTACGCCAATGTTATACCCCTGGTCGGCATTGGGCTTG
>JBDSIC010000218.1:0-12215 GCA_039918195.1 Mucilaginibacter sp. | reverse complement strand
GGCTTGGTAACTATGTTAATAATGCCTGCCAACCCCTCAGCATCGTACTTAGCAGGCGGGGTGGTGATAACTTCTATCCGAAGGATGTTAGTAGCCGGCATTGCCTTTAACACATCCGAAGGGTTTTTGGCTATCAATGCCGACTCCTTACCATTAACCAGTATTTTATAAGCACCGCTGCCTTTTAGCTTAATAGCATCCGAGGCATCCACACTTAATAAGGGTACCTTGCGCATCATATCCAGCGCGGTGTAGGCCTTGCTATCGGGGTCGGCCAGTACATCATAGCTGATGCGGTCAACCTCTTGCTTCATTACAGGCCTAACCGCCGTTACCGATACCTCGCCCAATTGCCTGGTTGTCGACGAATACATTATCCTGCCTAGGCTGATGTTGGCATTAGTGCTGTCTAAAGGAATAATTTTATTGGCATAGCCTACAAAAGCCAGTACCAGCTGGTATGCCTTGCCTTGTGGGGCGCTTACCGTAAACCCGCCGTCGCCGTTTGATAAGGTGCTTTTAACAGCTGTTTTGGTTTTAACTTCCTGCAAAGCCACGGTAACAAAATCCATGGGTTTGTTGCTTGCCGAATCGATCACGGTGCCTTTCACTGTAAGGGTGGGCGCTGTTTGCGCAAACAAGGTGGCAGTAAACAGGCAGCAAATAACTGTAAGTGTGGTTAATTTCATTAATGGTTGGTTATAATATTCCGCTAAGTTAGTAGGGCTAAGTGTACAAAAAACACTTTTAACATTTTTAACACTTTTTAACTAAAATATTAGTTAAAAAGCATGGTTACTTATTAAATTTGGTCATGGTAAGTTCAGTGCCTATCGTGGCAAAGCTTTTTATCATGTCGATAGAGCGGTCTATCAATGCAGGTAATTCAGGGATCTCATCATCATCAAATCCGCTTAACACATAATCAACCTGGTGTCCTTTCGCAAAATTGTCGCCAACACCAAAACGCAGGCGGGCGTAATTACTGTGCCCAAGTGTGAGTTCGATGTGTTTTAAGCCGTTATGCCCTGCCGCGCTGCCTTTGGGTTTAAGCCGTAAAGTACCCAGTGGTAATGCAATGTCGTCCACAACAACCAGTACATTTTCAGCGGGTATCTTTAACTCGTTCATCCAATGGTTAAGCGCCTTTCCGCTTAAGTTCATATAGGTGGTTGGCTTTAACAGGTGCAGCGCGCGGCCCTTATAGCCCACCTCGGCATAATACGCGTGGCGGCCTATATTAAACTTTACACCTTCCTGCTTCGCCAGTTCGTCAAGCACCATAAACCCTGCGTTATGCCGCGTATCGGCATATTCAGTACCTATATTACCCAACCCAACTATAAGATACTTCATTAGAAAAGACAGTTAATTTTTTGGAATGTTACAGCAGGCTGCAGATTATTTTAAATTATTTGGCAAAGATAACCTTGATTTTCTTGATTTAAAGATTTTTTGACTATTCCGTCTTAGCGAATAATTTACTACGTTTGGTTTGAGGCAATCATTATTCCAAGTTTATGTTTAAAACCGAAACCATTTTATTTTTAGCAATAGCATCTATATTACAAATTGGTTGCAAATTTGGAAGTGAGACTAAAAAAAATACTAGTTCAAAAGAGTTTGAAGGAATTATCACTTATCATGAGATAGTGAAAAGCAGTGATGGTATTAACGTAGATGACACCGTTCAGCTTTTTTATTCCGATGGAAATTACGTGGGTATACATTCGGAAAAATCATCTAAATTCCATTTGGTTAAAGATTATTACTTGAAAAGTAAGCCTTTACGATTACTTCTTTTTAATAACTCAGATACGCTTCATCAGCTGTCGTTAAACTTCCCTATTGAAAAGCTTGAAAGGTTTGAGGTAAAAGAAGTAAAGGATAAGATTCTTTCGAGGAAATGTGAAATGATTAAAGTCAGCACAAGTTATAATGAAAGGGATTCCACTACGTATTCAGATATGAGCTTTATATTTTCAAGAGGATATTTAAAAATAAATAAACAACATTTTAAAAATTGGAACCTAGGTTTTTTTAATAAAGTAGTGGGTGAATCCGGCGTCTTTTATTTAAAATTTAAATCAGTTCATTTTGATAGTTCGCACAAGAATATTTTATCGAGTAAAACTTATGATGTTATCTCTGTAAAGGAAGTACCAATTAATCCCAAAGTATTTGAAATTAATACTGCAATGATAGATGGTAATGTAACTGCGCTATAGTAAAGGGGCGTGAGTTAGAAAATCATTATAATCAAAGTAATCTCTGATTCAGACAATACACCAACAAAAAAAAGCGATGGTTGCCCATCGCTTTTATCACATTCAAATCGGTATTAAATTTACTTCTTAGCAGCTTCCTGCTCAGCCTGGCGTAATGCCCGCGAAGTGGTTACTGATACGATAGTGTCTTCGGGATTGTTGGTTATTACCAGTTTAGGTAATTTAATATCGCCAACACGAACCGATTTACCAACCTCTAACTCTTCGATGCTAACATCAACAGAGTCCAGGTGGTCTTTAGGTAAGCCTTTAATGCGTAGTTTCCTTAGTTTCTGAACTAATTTACCACCTACTTTTACACCCGGCGAAGTGCCTGTAAGGCTTACCGGTATCTCGATAGTAATAGGTTTTTTCTCGTCTAACAATAAAAAGTCGACGTGTAAAATTTGTTCAGTTAATGGGTGAAACTGAAGGTCTTTAATGATAGCCTGTGATTTTACACCGGCAATGTCAAGGTCGATGAAGTGAACAACCGGAGTATAAACTACGGATTTCAACTCAGCTGCGGACACAGAAAAGTGGCTTTGTGTTGGGCCACCATAAAGTACTGCAGGCACCAAACTCTGGTAGCGCAGCTCTTTAGCGTCGCGTTTCCCTACGTTCTCTCTTGGAGAACCGCTAATAGCAAATGATTTCATTTTTGTTAATTATTTATTTGTAAAGCCTCACCCCAACCCCTCTCCAATGGAGAGGGGCTTTGATCAGGATATTTTTAATCTCCTTCATAACCTTCTTCAAGTCCTCTGCTTCGGAGAGGATTTAGGTGAGGCTCTTAGTCCACCCTGAACAGCTGGCTTATTGAGCCGTGCTCGTTCACATTCATTATCGCCTTTGCAAACAGGTCTGCGGTTGTTAATACCCTTATCTTGCTGCTTGGCTGTTTCAACGGAATGGTGTCGGTTACTATTAACTCTGCTAAAGCTGAGTTCTCTAATGTTTCGTAAGCCTTGCCCGATAATACCGGGTGCGTACAAACCGCCCTTACACTGCGTGCCCCGCGTTCCATTATCAGTCCTGCGGCTTTTGATAATGTTCCGGCAGTATCGCAAATATCATCTATCAGTACAATGTCCTGGTCGGTAACATCACCGATGATGGTCATTGATTCAATTTCGTTAGCGCGTTTACGGCGTTTATCGCAAATAACAACTTCGGCATTAAAAAACTTGGCGAAGCTGCGTGCACGGTATGAACCGCCCATATCAGGCGATGCAATAGTTATATTGCCCAACCCTAAGCTTTTAATATAAGGCACAAATATGATCGACGCGTCCAGGTGGTCAACCGGTACATCAAAAAATCCCTGTATCTGCGCTGCGTGCAGATCCATGGTCATAATGCGGTTAATACCTGCGGCAACCAATAAATTGGCAACCAGCTTTGCGCCAATGGCCACACGCGGTTTGTCTTTACGATCCTGCCTGGCCAAACCAAAGTAAGGTATAACAGCAGTTACATAATGTGCAGATGCGCGGCGAGCCGCGTCTATCAGCATCAGCAACTCCATTAAATTATCGGTAGGCTGGTTGGTTGATTGTATTAAGAATACATCGCATCCGCGTACCGACTCGTTAAAGTGCGGCTGAAACTCGCCATCGCTAAAACGAGAAAGGTCAACCTCGCCAAGCTCACGCCCATAATCACTGGCAATTTGCAAGGCCAGCTCTCTTGAACCTGAACCGGAAAATAATTTAACAGGGTTAAATTGTAAAGGCATCTTTTATTTCGGATTTCGGACGTGCGATTCGAATTTATAGCTTCGAATATCTTAACTTAATACCAGACCACTCAAAAAAACAATTCGGATTTTGGATTCCCGGAACTAAATCCGATCCCGATAGCTATCAGGATAAAAATCCGAAATCCGAATGTTAATGTTGCCCGACCAGGATTCGAACCTAGACAAACGGTACCAAAAACCGTCGTACTACCATTATACTATCAGGCAATCTCCGCCTAAAAATTGCTTTTTTGAACGGACTGCAAATGTAAGACGAAATTTTTAATCTGAAAAGTATATTTTAAAAAAGTATTTTTAAGCCCCATACTGTAGAATATTCGATAAATATCTCAGAGCCTAACGCAATTAAACTTGACGTATGAATCCAGTAATACTAATTCTAATATACTTTAATGTAACATCATACAAGGTGGTTGAAGCCTTTTCGCTTGGATCAAAATATTTATCAGAGTTTACTTTAAAAACAACCGGGGCTGCATTAATATTCGTTTTTGAAGCAAGTTTGATTGATTACTTAACCACTTCTCTGAAATTAAATGACTATGTTTTTAATACTGCTATAATATGTTGTATAGCTATACATATCGTGATCGACATTGTATTTAAAAAGCAAATTAGCTTAGTTATCAAAAATTATTTTAGTTATTACAATTATGTATTCGCAGTCCTATTTGTGATACTTTCATTAACCGGAGTTGTATATTTATTTTATAAGTATTAAAATCCTAGTGCCGCGCCTCACAGTATGCTGTAAGCTGTAATAGTTAAAACTTAATGTGCGTGGTTTAACGAATAATAATTGATAGGCATTAATTATATAGAACATATGAAAGTACACATTAGCCAGCGTTAAAATATGTTAATACCTGAGTTTTTAATATAAACATCGTAATAGTTTTATTAATTTCGGCACCTTATAAATCTGTTTCGTATAGTGATGAATTATAGCAAGATAAATAATCTTTTTGGGTGGGTAGCCTTTCTTATAGCAACCGTAACTTACATTTTAACGCTTGAGCAGTCAACCAGCTTTTGGGATTGCGGCGAATTCATAGCCTGTATATACCGTTTACAGGTAGCCCACCAACCCGGCGCGCCGCTGTTTACCATCATAGGTAAAGTGGTATCGCTGTTTTCAATGGGCGATGTTACCAAAGTAGCTTATTTCACCAATATGGCCTCGGCATTAGCCAGCAGCGCCACTATACTATTCCTTTTTTGGACCATCACTGCGCTGGCTAAAAAACTGCTTATTAAAAAAGCCGAAGACCTTGATACCGGCAACCTGATACTTATTATTGGCTCGGGCCTGGTTGGTGCTTTAGCCTACGCCTTTTCTGATACCTTTTGGTTTTCGGCTGTCGAGTCGGAAGTTTACGCGCAATCGTCGCTTTGTACGGCCATCGTATTTTGGGCCATATTAAAGTGGGAAGCCCACGCCGATGAACCCGGTGCCAATAAATGGATCGTTTTTATCGCCTATATCATGGGCCTTTCTATAGGCATCCACCTGTTAAACCTGCTGGTTATACCGGCAATAGCGTTGGTTATTTATTTCCGTAAGGCAAAAGAGGCAACTGCCGGCGGCGCTTTAAAATGGTTCTTCTGGGGAGTTGTAGCTGTGGCGTTCGTACTTTGGGGCGTTATACAGTTTACCGTTAAAGGCGCTGCTTTTTCCGACCTGCTTTTTGTGAACACACTGGGCATGGGCTTTGGCAGCGGCGCTATCACCTTCTTTTTATTATTAACCGGGCTTATCGTATCGGGTATCTATTACACTATAAAGCCGGTAACCTCGGCTATTATTGTAACAGCGGTTTGTTTTATATTACTTGCAGGTATCAGCAGCGGTATTATCGGGCTTGTAGTAGCTATTGCTATTACCGCGGCGCTTGAGTACTGGATCAAAATACGCGAAAAACGTTTCGCGCTCAATAGCTTTTTGGTTTGCCTGGCCTTTATATTATTTGGTTATAGCTCATTCGTGATGATCGTTATCCGCGCTAAAGCGCAGCCAAATTTGAATAACAGCGACCCGCAGGATGCCTTCGCGCTGAACAGCTACCTTAACCGCGACCAGTACGGCGATACGCCGCTGATGTATGGCCAGTTCTTTGATTCGAAGGTTATCGACCAAAAAGAGGGTGCCAATATATACCGTCGCGGCAAAACAAAATACGAGATAGCCGGTAAAAAGATAAAGAACGTCTACGACCGCAATACCATCTTCCCGCGCATGTTTAGCGACAAACCACAACATGACCAATTTTACCGCGAATGGATGAACCTGGGTGCCGAAGAGAAGCCGACCTTTGTTACCAACCTGGGCTTTTTTGCCAGCTGGCAGGTAACGCAAATGTATACCCGCTACTTCCTTTGGAACTTTGCCGGCCGTACTAACGAGCTTGACGGCCAAACCGGCAGTACTGTTGACGGCGACTGGATAAGTGGATTTAATTTTAGCCGCCCGTACCCGTATTCGGTAACCAAAAGTAAAGCTTATAACAGGTTATATTTTCTGCCGCTTATTATTGGTTTGCTGGGCGCGGTTTACCATTTCAGGCGTAACCAAAAAGATGCCGGCATAGTTGGGGTACTGTTCTTTTTTACAGGTTTGGCCATTGTGCTGTATCTGAACCAGGACCCATTACAGCCACGTGAACGTGACTACGCCTATGCGGGTTCGTTTTATGCCTTTGGTATATGGATAGGTTTGGGCGTACTGTTTATTGCCGACTTGCTGCGTAAGGCTTTAAATCCAAAAACGAGCGCCATAATAGCTGTTGCTGTTTGCCTGCTGGCTGCACCCGCGCTAATGGCAAGCCAGGAATGGGACGACCACGACCGCTCCACTAAAATGACACCGCATGATATGGCTTATAACTACCTTATATCATGCGAGCCTAACGCTATTTTATTTACTTACGGGGATAATGATACTTACCCTTTATGGTATATACAGGAAGTAGAAGGCGTAAGGCCCGATGTGCGTATTGTTAACCTTAGCCTGCTGGGTACCGATTGGTACATCCGCGGGATGAAAACCAAGATGAACGAATCGGCACCACTGCCTATAACCATGCCGAATGAAAAATTTGCGGCAGGCATACGCGATGTTATTTATTACAACGACTCGAACATACCCGGATCAGTTGATGTAAAAGAAGTATTTGATTTTATTACTTCTGATGATCCGCGCGCGCAGGCCGAAATGCAAAGCGGTGGTAAAACAAATTACCTGCCGACCAAAAACTTTAAAATAACTGTTGACCGTGACGCGGTGATCAAAAGCGGCACCATTCCTGCCGATAAAATTAACCGGGTTGCCACATCGGTAGAGTGGAAATATCCAAATAATTATGTTACCAAGGATAATTTAGCGCTGCTGGATATACTGGCGCATAACAACTGGAAACGCCCGGTATACTTTGCGGTTACTGTAGGCAGCGAAAACATGATGGGGCTTGACCGTTATATGTATAACGAAGGCTTTGCCTATCACCTGCTGCCTTTAACCCCTGATACTACTGCCACCCCGTTAGAGAGCACCAACAGCATTAAAATGTACAACACCCTGATGACCAAGTTTAAGTATGGCAACATGAAAAATGCCGGTTACCTTGACCATGAGTCGTTAACGATGTTTTACCCGCTGATGACCCGCTTGTACATGAACCTTGCTGATAACCTGATAAAAGAGGGCCATAACGATATGGCTAAAAAACTGGTTAAAAAATACGACGAGGTAATGCCCGGTATTATCCCGGTACAGGAAGTTGCCGTACGCAAATACTACCTGTTGGAGAGTGCTTACAGGCTTGGCGATACGCAGGTAGGTAATAAAATAGCCAACCAGCTTGATGATTACCTGGTTAACATGCTAACCTATACAAACCTGATGATACAGGATGGTAAAATGAGCGCCGATAACCGTGATGTGCAGCTATCTATGTCGTTACTTAACGGTTTGGTAAGCATGACCAAAGATTTCCATCAAACCGCGCTTCATCAAAAATTCAGTGCGCAGATGAAGGATTTTGAATCGAAATTTGGCACGGTGCAGCCGGGACAATAAACTTAGGATAAACACATATAAAGGCTGTGTAAATGCAGGGCCTTTTTTTATTTGCTCAGATCATACAACAGCTATTTCGCTTTTACGTAAAAATTTAATAATACATACCCCGATACAGCGGCAATAACCGAAGCTATCAGTATGGCAAACTTAGCCCCGCTTTGCACAGCCAGGTCATTGAAAGATAGCAAGGCGATAAAGATGGACATGGTAAACCCTATGCCTGCCAGTAAACCCATACCTGTCATGTGTGCCCAGTTTATACCATCGGGCAGCATACTTAGCTTGCTTTTTACCGCGCCCCAGGCCAGCAGTAATATACCAAGCGGTTTGCCTAATAGCAGCCCTGCTACAATGCCCAGGCCTAAGGGCGTAATCAACCCGCCCAGCATGCCATCGGTATAAGTAATATTGGTATTTGCCAGCGCGAAAAGCGGCAGTATTAAAAAGTTTACCGGGTTTGATAATTGATGTTCCAGTATGGTGAGCGGCGAATATCCGCCGCGGGTACGGGCAGGTATGGCAAATGCCGTAAGCACACCCGCCACCGTGGCATGCACACCGGAGTGGTGTATGCAATACCACATTACTATGCCCGGCAGTAAATAAAACCAAATATTTTTCAGGTTAAGATAATTGAACACCAACATCAGGGCAAACAGGCCAGCAGTGTAGTAAAGGTACATGGTGTGCAGCTCGGCAGTATAAAAAATAGCGATAACGATTATGGCGCCGAGGTCGTCAACTATAGCCAGCGCGGTTAAAAACACCCGCAAGGCAGGCGGCACCACCTTCTTCAAAGCATTTAATATTGCTACCGCGAAGGCGATATCGGTAGCCATAGGTATACCCCAGCCCGCGTGTGTGGCTGTGCTGTGATTGAAAAGATAATAGACAACAGCGGGTACGATCATGCCCCCTGCGGCACATAGCACCGGCAACGCGGCTTTCTTTACGCCCGATAGCTGGCCCTCTACAATTTCCCTTTTTATTTCCAGCCCTGCCATCAGGAAGAAAATGGCCATCAGCCCGTCGTTAACGGTTGAGGTTAGGGTAAAACCCGAGGCACCTGCAATGTCCAAACTGATCAACTGGTTAAAACCAACGCTCAAGGGCGAATTAGCAATAAGTAGCGACAGCACCACGCAGCCCAGCAGCACAATACCGCTTGCGGCAGGGTGCTCTATAAACAGGAAGGCTCTTTTTATCCGCGCAAATTTTGCCATTGCTGCTAATATAGGAAAAACCCCCTAACCCCCTCAAGGGGGAATAGAAAGATAATATCGAATGCCAAATATCAAATGTTGAACATCGAATAAAACTTCTGCTTTCGATATTCAACATACAGTGTTCGATATTAATCTACTTTCATGAGGCTAGGGAGTCAATCTTATCTTTATCCCCCCATTCACCACAAAGCCATCCAGCGGCGCGTAAATATCCCTGAATACCGGGGCCGCAAGGGTGCCGCTGTAAATACTACCGAATTTTGTTTGCCGCGTATCCGTAAAGTTCTCAAAGTTGATAAATAAGGAAAACCTTTCCCATAGCTTTTCAACCATAAAACCTGTTAACCAGTACGCCTTGCCGGTGGTATTATCATTTAGTTTTTGCTTGCTGAAATAATAAGCCTCAAGGCCTATCTTCCACTTATCCTCTACCTCGTAAAACAGGACATTGTTGAGGCGGTGTTTTGATACCAGCGCGGCCTGTGCTATGGTGCTGCCGGTATGCTGCGATACATCGGCAAAAGTGTAGCCTACAAACAGTTTAAAGCTGTTGTACACCAGTTTTATATTGGTTTCGGTGCCTTTGGTATTGATATCGCCGGAGGGCTGCAAATATTGCAGGTTGCCGTTTGGCAAAGCCGTAAGTATAACCGGGCTGTTGATCCGGGTATAAAAAAACAATTGGTTAATGCTCAGGCTAACATGATTATCAAACAGGCCGGTGCTGAAATTAATATCATAATTTGCCCCGTACGAACGTTCTGCTTTGGCATCATTCGCGGTAACGGGCAGTACATTCCTGAACTGGATACGCTCGGCATCTTCGGTAAAAACGGTGGGCGCTTTGTAGCCCAGGCCGCCGCCTAACCGGCTGGTAAAGTGCGGGCATATCTTCCATAAGGCCGACAATCGCGGCAGCAAAAAGAACCCGTATTGGCTGTGATGGTCGGCCCGCAGGCCGGTTTCTAAAGTGACCTTATTGCTCACATCCCAGGTATTTTGCACAAAGCCGCCAATGGTATTATGCGTATAGTCGCGCAACTGGAAGTTGCTAAGCTCCTCTTCAGCAAAATTATCCGTCAGCAAATTAACGCCGGCCACCCAGTCGGATGTTTTGCCATTATGGTTGTAGGCTGCTTCGCTGTAAGTTGAGCGCTGTATACCCGAAAACCGGTAAGCCGGCAAAGTGATCTCGCGGTCGTAATAGCTCAGACTATTTTTAAGGGTGAAAGCACTTTGGTTGTTTATCTTATGGTCAAATTGCAACTGTGTAGAATAACGTCCTGTTTTATTCCGCTCAAAGTATGAGTGCTGGGGGTCGCTACCGTTCTTTATATAATGCAGGTCGCCGCCTGTACGATCCTCCACGGTAGCATTAATACCAATGTTCAAGGTCGTCTGGTCGTTAAAATATAGGAAAAGTTTGGGGTTGAGGGTAAAGCGGTCGTATTTGGGTATGGCAGTGAGGTCGATATCCGCCGGGTCGTAAGGCGAGCCATGATTGTACGCCGTATATACAGTAACCCCTGTTTTCTTCTTTTTCGCCGAGTAGAACGCGCTGGCATCCAGCCCCAGGGCCGATGTGCCGTTCAGCAGTAAATTTAACTGTGGCTTTTCGCCGGGAGTTTTTGATACCAGGTTAACCAGGCCTGCTATTGCGCCGCCGCCGTATAGGGTAGACGACGAGCCTTTTATCACTTCCACCTGTTTCAGATCCAGCGGGGCTATCTGCAATAAGCCAAGCCCGCCCGAAAAGCCCGAATATAAAGGCAGCCCATCGCGGATGATTTGGGTATATTTCCCGTCGAGCCCCTGGATGCGGATACTGGAACTGGAACTGGTGGCCGATGTTTGCTGTGTTTGTATCCCCGTGGTTTCCGACAGCAGCATGCGTATATCGCCGGGCTTCATGTTGCCTTTTTCGTCCAGTTCTTCGCCCGATATTACTTCCAGCCGTGTAGGTATATTGGCTATGCTTCGGCTGCTGCGGGTCGCCGAAACATATACCGCCTCCAGCTCGTTATTCTCCTGCGGTGCTAAGAGCACTACAGCCGGGGCTTCATCTGTAAGCGGGAAAATCAGCGTATCTGTTTTTGTGTCGTATCCAACGTACCGGTATTGTAAAACCTGCCTGCCGGCAGGTATGCCGTTCAGTTGTACAAGGCCTGTACTATCGGCAGAACCGCCTGTGTTTATGCCGGGAAGGTAAACCGTAGCGCCCTGGAGCGCGGTGCCTGTTACCGCATCTTTAATAATAGCCTTAAAAGTATTTTGTGCGCCGGCGGTTATATAAGCTGTTAAAGCTATGGCCAGCATTAGTATTTTCTTTATCATGAAATATAAGTGTAGTTAATAACCATTATCAGCGGCTATTGCCGCGCGTGTTACTAACCTAATCGCGGGGGTTGCCATATGGCCTGCGAAACATCTTTTATAAAAGGCTGCCGATAAGCAGTATAGGGTAGGTGTATTGAGCCGGGCACTGCAATATCCGGCGTTGCGTATGCCAAAGCGGTAAAACCTGTGCAGTTTCCGCAGCGGTAAAATGGCGAACAAGTGCCGCAATCGTTATTATCAGCTAATTTGCCGGTCTGTTTTTTGGCTATGGAAGTTATTTTGGCACATACATCATCTGTACAGCAGGGCCTTACCGAAAGCAATACCACGTATAAAGACAATATGATGCACAAAAATTTCATGCCGCTAAGGTATGTTTTTTAAATCCGTCAATCAAATAATTGCCTTTAAGTTAAGCTTTTACCCATGCTATGTCCTAATTTGTCTTTTTAACATAATATTTGCTAAAACGATTAAATAAAAATATATTTGGTTCTAATAAACCACTTATAAACCAGTATGAATAAACTTTACACCGACGCGAG
>JBDSIC010000217.1:0-4038 GCA_039918195.1 Mucilaginibacter sp. | reverse complement strand
GCGGTGGAGCTGAGCAAGCGTATTTTGCACCATTACGAAAACGACCTGAATAAACTCGGTAAAGCCTCCATCAGCGAGTTGTGTAAGTTTAAGGGTATAGGCGAGGCCAAAGCCATATCCATTATAGCCGCGCTGGAGATTGGCCGCAGGCGCGACGACACCGAAACTAAGGTTACCGACCAGGTAGGCGGCAGCAAAGATGCCTACAACATTATGCGCCGGCATTTGGTAGACCTAAACCACGAAGAGTTTTGGTTGCTGCTGATCAGCCGCGCATCAAAAGTAATAGCGAAGGAGTTGGTAAGCAAAGGAGGCCTCTCAGGCACCGTAGCCGACCCGAAGATCATCTTCCACATGGCGCTGCAGCACCAGGCCAGCGGCATTATCATGATACATAACCACCCATCGGGCAGTAAGAAACCCAGTCAGCTGGATATCGAACTAACCAAAAAGATAGCATCAGCCGGGAAAATGCTGGATATAAAAGTGCTTGATCATTTAATAGTGACGGACACAGGGTATTTCAGCTTTGCTGATGACGGACTCTTGTAATTTCGAATTTCGGATATTCAATTTCGAATTTATCCGGCAGAGAGAAGGTATATTTGGCGACAGAGGCATACACACAACTTTAAGTTTAAAATAACAAAAACAACACACCTATTAAGCAGTTATAACTAAACACTTAATTATTAAATTATGAAAACTCCGGAAGAAGACGAAATATTACAAGCCGACGATTCGCGCGACCAGAACGACGAACAAATGAGCCAGCAGGACATCCACTCTAACGGGTTCGACGATACGGCTGATGAAGTTGGCGAAATTGACGAGAGTGATAAGTTAGAACAAGCTTATGACGCTGCCGAGCCATCGTACACATTAAACCTGGATGATGATAACGATACTGGGGATGATGAATAAGGATAGGGGATAAGGGTAGGCTATTATTGAGGGAATTTATTTTTCTTTGGATTCTGCCTGTTGTCCCAAAAGTAAGAGAGTACAAGCTCTTTATCATGTATAAAGTAGTAAAGAGAATTGTGTTTAGTTACTCTTGCCTTACGGATATTCTTTGAAGTAATAGATTTAAAAAGATAGGGTTGAGAGGTAATGTTTGAGATAACATCATCTACCCGATTGGCGAAGTTTGTAACTTCTTTATCTGTCCAATTAACAATTAGATAATCAATAATACGCTGATAAGATATTTCTGCGTTGGGCGACCATCTAACCTTTAAGGCCATATTTTTTTTTCATATCTTTCATAACATCCTCGTGATCGCGCAGATTTCCGCTTTCGGCCTCTTTTAAACTTTGGTTTATTTCTGCTTTAACGTATTCCGGAGTATCTTCATAAAAAACATGCTCATCTGTTAATACAGCTTTCACTTCATTCAAAATGTGCTCGTCTTCTACTTCCAGTAAAAGTTTTACGAGTTCTATTTTTTCTGCCTGCAGGTCCATACTCAAATATACGTAATAATTGAGTTAATTAAATATGCCAAAATTACACGTTTAATTACTGGCACGTAAATGGCACTATTAAATAAAATAACATCAATGAGATCATTAAAAAAGATAAATACTGATATAAGACTACAAATTGAAAAGCTGTCCACCAGTGGCTTCAGGCAGATATTTGACCGCATAGACCAGCTCAGCATAAAAAAAGGCGTTGATAGTATGGGTGCGGATAAATTCATCAACCAGTGCGCTTATTTGGCCGCCGGTTCGGGCGCGGTGTCCGGTAGTGGGGGCTTGCTTACCATGGTGGTAGGTATGCCGCTGGATATGGTTAATCTCATCACCCAGCAATTCAGGGTTACCATGGCCATTATGTACAGCCAAAAGGGCCACTACAAAATAAGCTTCGAACAATTTATGTCGCTGGTAGCCTCATCGCTTAAGGTGGAGGCAGGCATAGCTGCCAGTAAAACCGTTATGGAAGCAGTTGCCGAAAAACTGCTGATGAAGTTAGGCGCGCGTGCTGCTCAACGGCTGGTGCCGGTAGTGGGCGCGGTAATAGGCGGCACGGCCAATTATCTTTTTATTAAACGCATGGCAAAATCGGTAAAAGAGATGTACCCTGCGCCGGAGTTGATACATATAAAGTGATAGTTATCGGTTTTCAACTATTTTATTCGTCAACTCCACAAAATCCTTTACACTTAGCCGTTCGGCACGCAGGTCGAGCAATGGCTCATCGGTCATTTTTTCTTTGTTGATGAGCGATGACACCGCGTTGCGCAAGGTTTTACGGCGTTGATTAAACCCGGCTTTAACCACCTGCCAAAACAGTTTTTCGTCGCAATCCAGTTCTACTGCCTCATTGCGGGTAAGACGTATAACTGCTGACAATACCTTCGGCGGCGGGTTAAATACGCCGGCTTTTACGGTGAACAAATATTCTACCTTATAATAGGCCTGTAAAAACACGCTGAGTATACCATACTCCTTGCTGCCGGTTTTTGACGCGCAGCGCTCGGCTACCTCTTTCTGGAACATGCCCACCACCTCAATTACCTGCTGCCTGTTATCAAGCACCTTAAAAAGTATTTGCGATGAGATATTATAAGGGAAGTTGCCGATAATGGCAAAAGGGCCTTTAAATATGCTGCTAAAGTCCATGTTCAAAAAATCGGCATTAATAAGGCGTTCACCTAACTGGGGGTATTTCTTTTGCAGAAATTCGTACGATTCGGTGTCGATATCGATCAAAAAAGTTTCGTATTCGGTTTTTTGCAACAAGAAATCGGATAGCACACCCATGCCGGGGCCAACCTCCAATACCTGTTTATAACCTTTCTCGGGGCGCAGGCTTTCTACAATTTTGGCGGCAATATTTTTATCGGTCAAAAAATGCTGCCCCAGGTGTTTTTTAGCCCTTACTATAGACATGTTGCTCAATTATTCAGCAAATTAAGTCATATTTGTGCTTTAAACCGGAAGTTTAAACCTAAAAATCTTTAATTTGCGAATTATTGTCTGAACCAAGATATAGTCTGAACCAGAATTTAAAGAATTAAAGAATGTTCAGAATTGAAATTCGGCGAGCATAAAAACAAAAGTTTTTAAAGCCCTCTCCAAAGGAGAGGGTGGGGTGAGGTCACCGGTATAACCATATATATAATGAGCGAAAAACTAAAAGTAGGTATAAGTATAGGTGATGTAAACGGGGTAGGGCTTGAAATAATTATCAAAACATTATCTGAAAGTGCCATATATGATTATTGTACCCCGGTGGTGTACGGCCATACTAAGGTAGCCTCGTTTTACCGCCGCCTGAGTAATGCCAACGAGTTTAATTTTAACGTGATCACCCATCCGTCGCAGGCTTTGCACCGCAAGCCCAATATGATAAACTGCTGGGAAGAGGATGTGAAGATTGAGCCCGGCGTGGTTAGTGCCACCGGCGGCAAATACGCGCTGCTATCATTAGAGCGCGCCACTGCCGACCTGTTGGCCGGCGAGTTGGATGTGCTGGTTACAGCGCCAATTAATAAGGATAATATACAAAGCGAAACCTTTAGTTTCCCCGGCCATACCGAGTATTTGCAGCAGCAGGATGGCGCGCCCGAATCATTGATGTTTTTGGTGAGCGATGTGCTGAAGATAGGCGTAGTTACAGGGCACATCCCTTTGGCGCAAGTGCCGCAGGCCATAACTACCGAAAAGATATTGGCTAAAATAAAGCTGATGGAAGCCAGCCTGCGTAATGATTTCTGGATACGCAAGCCAAAGATAGCAGTGTTGGGACTTAACCCCCATGCAGGCGATAACGGCCTGATAGGTAATGAAGAGGCGCAGGTGATAAACCCCGCTATTGAAGAAGCCCGCGCGCTGGACATATTAGCTTTCGGCCCGTACAGTGCGGACGGATTTTTTGCCAATGCCGCCTATCACCAGTTTGATGCCGTGCTGGCTATGTACCACGACCAGGGCCTTATTCCCTTTAAGCAACTGGCGTTTGAAACCGGCGTAAACTTTACCGCCGGCCTCAGCTTTGTACGCACCTCGCCCGACCACGGTACCGCC
>JBDSIC010000216.1:0-3477 GCA_039918195.1 Mucilaginibacter sp. | reverse complement strand
CGCCATATTACCTTTGTGCGAGTAATTGGTATCCGCGTAGCTTTGGTTGTGGTTACGGCCCCAATGCGCATAAATGCCCTGCCACTTACCGTTGGGTACAGCGCCTTTGGGTGGCAGCTCAACAGGCGCGTAGCCTATCACCGCTTCCAGCGTTACTGCAGGTGCGCTCTTTTCCAGGTGGACAGATAGCTGGTTAAACAGGTCGATAAGCAAATTTGCCGCGCCGCGTTTTTGGCAATTGTCGCAACCGCAAAGCTGGCCGCCGTCTATCCAAACCAGGCACAATATTTTATGCTGCGGATATTTATGCACATACTCATCTACATTTTTTATAAACTCCCTGTTGGCATCAGCATTACTCCAGCAGTAATTCATCAGCGGGAAGTCCTGCCCGTGTTTAAGGCGCTTGCCTTTATACAGGCCAAACCATTCGGGATGTTCCTTATAGTATTTTTCCGTTTTCAGGAAGTACGGGAACGAGTGCCCCGGCCCATGCAGGAACAAACCGCGCCTATCCATCTCGGCAAAGGTACCGGCGTTTTTCATTTCATCCATTTGCATGGCTATCTTATCAGGCGCATGGTGTGCCTGCCACGAGATTCCGTTATAGCGGTTCTTAGCTGCCCAGTCCAGTTGTGCCAGCATTTTATCTTTATCTAAAAAGAAAAAGAAAGCGCTGCCGTTAAATATCCGGAGTTCTATTTTACCGCTTTCGGCCCAGGTACCGGCAGGTAATTCAGGACTATCATTCCACGGCACTACTTCGGGGTCCTTTTTATCCAGCGTAGGCTGGTACCAGCGGCAGCCCAAACGCTCAAGCACATCATAAACCCCATATAATACTGCCCGCGGGTTATCGCCTGCAATAACAATTTGCTTTGGCGCTACCATCACACTGTACCCGTCAAACCCGGTTTTTTTTGCCGGCGCGATGCCCTTGACCTTGCCAAACTGAACCCGCAGCCCTACCCTGATCACAAAGTCGCCTTTGTTTACGCCCACAAGCGGCAGGGAGACGCCACTCATCTTTTTAAGATACTTTTGCAGTTCACCCGCAGCAAAATTCTCTACCTGGCCGGCCTCCCGCGGAACATAGATACGCCATTGCGACCGGCCATTTTCAACCAGTTTAACATCCCCGGCTTTTGACGACCCTACTATTATCAGCAGGAATAATAAACTGTAAAGTATCCTCATATATAACGGTTAAATGGCTTGTGCCGACCGAATGATCGCACGATAAAGATAGTTATGCGTAAGCAACCACACTTCACAAAAGTTGCCTTATACTTAAACTATTTTATCCAAACCCTAACAACCCCTCTAAATCTCTCTATCAAGAAAATTTTGAAATGATATATAAAGCCCCTCTCCTTCGGAGAAGGGTTGGGGTGAGGCGTTATTTGAATTTCAACTTGATAAACCTCGGCCTGTAGTGCTGCGGGGATGTCTTCATGTCGTTATAAAAATCAAACCCAATCACATTATAGCTTATCAGCAGTTCACCGGGTTTAGACAGGTTGGGGTGCGCTTTCGCATTGTATGGCAAAAAGTTCTTGTTCTCCTTACCTACCTGGCTTTCGTATAGGTTAATTACCGGGCCAAACGGGCCGTAAGGCGTAAGCCCTATACGTGCGGCAGTGGTGTAGCTTATACCGTCCGCCTGGAAAACCAAAATATACCGGCCGTCAGGCAGCGGGCTAACACTTAACTCGTGCGATACGCGGTCGGTAACGTCGGCTATTTGCTTAATATCCGTGTTCCATGTTTTACCATCCCAGTAGCGCCATTTGCTAAAATTCTCATAATCCTTTGGCAACACGCGCGCTACCAGCAGGCTTTTCTTTTTGGTGCGTGTGCCATATACATAAATATAGCCGTCGGGGTTTGGTGCGCCGGCTTTGGCTGTATTTACAAAAACACCCGAGCCAAGCACACCATAGTCAGCCGGGGTTGGCCCATCTATAAAGAAAGGTGTGTCCATTTGTTTTTGATCCTTAAACGGCGGCTTGCTGTTTTTTGGGAACGATATCAATGTGGTGCCCACTTCCTCGAAAGCCCAAACATCTTCGGGTTTTTTGTTGCGTACGCGGTAAGCGTGTATGTAAACTTTGTTGTTGGCCTCGTTAACAAACCCATCGCCCAACCAGTAATATTCGCCCGGGGCTGTTTTAGGCGTACTGGCTATAAAGGTAGTTTTAGGTACGCCCTTATCGTCAGTATCATAGTTGAATTTAATATTTTCGGGCTTTGGGTCGCCCGTAATAATGGCATTGGTATTGTTTACCATAGTATAGCCGGGTTGTGGTACGCCATCTTTTATCTCGCCCACCATCGTATCGCTGAAAACGATAAGTGTTTTGGTATTGTTGCCCGGCTTATCGCTGCCATTCAGGGGAATGGAGTACACCCCATCGGCACCAAACCAGCCCGAAGTACGCTTGAATAAAGCGGTCCATTCAGGCGCTTCCTCTACGGTAAATTTAAGTGTAGTGGTATCAGTATTTTTTTGCTTTGATTGCGATACGGCTGTATTTGAATATAATGCCGTGGCCAAAAAAGCCAGTAATATAGCGGTTATACTTAGTTTATTGTTCATCTTTTACAATTATAATTGGAATGATAAAAGTACATATTTTGTTATAATGTGTGTACACAATTTGTATTTAACATCTTACTAACGCTTAAAACATTAAAACATATTATACATTTATATCACTATGACACCATACGAGCAACAAGCCTATATACAACTGGAGTTTTGGCAGCATAAAATGCAGAAGAAGCCAACATTGGGCAACCGTATTGCCAAAGGCCTGCAAAACAAGATAAACAGCTATATCCCCGAAAAGGTGCATGCTGCGGTGACCACTGCCATAGAGAAGATGGTAAAGGGAGTGCTATTTGGTGCGCAGCATACCACCAAAGCGCCTCAGGAAGACGCGTCGCTGCAATTACGCGAGGCCCTTGTGAAGAACCGGATTGAATTTTACCAGAAAACAGCCAGCGTCGAAGGCGCCGTAACCGGCGCCGGCGGCATCCTGCTTGGGCTGGCCGACTTCCCCATACTTATCGGCATAAAAATAAAATTGCTGTTTGATATTGCCGCCTTATATGGCTTCAATGTAGACGATTATAAGGAGCGGCTTTACATCCTGTACATTTTTCAACTGGCTTTTAGCAGTCAGCAAGGGCGGAATGAAGTTTACCAGCTATTAGCCGGCTGGCAGGGTTACACCCAAAGCCTGCCGGGCGATGTGCAGGAGTTTGACTGGCGCACCTTTCAGCAGGAATACCGCGACTACATTGACCTGGCAAAAATGGCGCAGCTGATCCCCGTTATAGGTGCGGCTGTAGGTGCAATAGTGAATTACCGTTTAATAGCACAACTTGGCGAAACCGCCATGAACTGCTACCGGATGCGGAAGGTTAGCCCGATGAAGATACTAACCCCCCAACCCCCTGAAGGGGGAGCTT
>JBDSIC010000215.1:0-2731 GCA_039918195.1 Mucilaginibacter sp. | reverse complement strand
TATGGCATAACGAGATTTTTTGATGCCCACCGAACCAAAATATAAAGCCACAATATAAAACGTAGTATCAGCCGAACCATTGAAGATACTGCCCAGCCGCCCCGCAAAACTATCAACACCAAAAGTTTTCATTACTTCTATCGACATTGCTTTTGAACCTGATCCGCTCAGCGGTTTCATGTAAGCCACAGTCATGGCGTCAACAAAACGGGTATCGGTATTAAATTGGGTTACTACCCACCGTACGCCATCGTTAATGTAATCCAAAGCGCCGCAGGTACGGAAAACGCTGATGGCAGCCAGCATGGCTACCAGGTAGGGTATTATTTTTACCGATGTTTCAAAACCGCCTTTGGCACCCTCTATAAATGCTTCGAAAACGTTTACTTTTTTACGCAGCGCGCCAAGTATAAACAGTATGGGTATAGCAAATAGCAATACATTGCTGGCCACTTTTGATACAAGGGTTATTCCCTCCTTATCAAGGTAGTAACTAAAATAAAATACAAGGCCGGTAATAAACAAGGTTAATCCGCCAAGCCATGCCACAACAACCCTGTCAAATAAGTTTAGTTTTTGTTTAATGCCTACTATGATAAGGCCTGTAATAGTTGCAACATAAGTAGCAATAATACAGGGAATAAACACGTCGGTCGGGTCGGCAGCACCTAATATGGCTCGTTGCGCTATAATAGTTACCGGCAGCAGCTGCAGACCGGAGGTATGCAGCACCAAAAACATGATCTGCGCGTTAGAGGCGGTTTCTTTGTCTTTATTTAATTCCTGTAAGCTGCCCATAGCCTTAAGCCCAAGTGGGGTAGCTGCATTATCAAGCCCTAATAAATTTGCCGAAAAATTCATCACCATATTGCCAACGGCAGGGTGGTTTTTTGGCACTTCAGGAAACAAGCGTTGAAAAAAGGGTCCGATGATGCGCGAAAGAAAATTGATAGCGCCTGCCTTTTCACCAATATTCATAATGCCAAGCCAAAAAGCCATGGTGCCCAGCAGGGGCAGGGCAATGTCCATTACCGACGATTTGGAAGAGTTGAATATGCCTTCAACCATTAACTGGAATATCTCGGTATCGCCAAAGAAGATGAGCTTTACCAGCCCAACAATAAAGGCGATAATGAAAAATGCTATCCAGATATAATTAAGGGCCATAGGGTATTGTGTTCAGGGCCTGAAGATAATTGTTTTTGACATTTGTTTGCTTGTTTTTAAAAACATTATACAAATACAAGCTGCTATATAAGGCCTAACCTCCTGAAAAGCAACTTTTGATTTGCAGGGTGAGTCCTGATTGTTTGATTTGAAATAGTAAGAATCATACCCCTCGCGTTAGTTGTATTAACTGGAATTTGAGAATCTATCCCGCAGCATTCTGTAAATTCTGCTTTAGACAATTGGCAAAGGGGTGTTGCACCCTGTTTGCTCCTGTTGCACCCCGTTGCTCCTGTTGCACCCTGTTGCTGGTGTATCACCCTGCGTGCAACACTACACTACAAAACTACTTCATTTAGCCAACCGAAAGTAAAAATCCAAAATCGAACTTCCGAAACCCAAAATAAAAATTACTTTTACCGCCGTATAAAAATTGCTATAAAACATGGTTAAATTTGACCGTTTTACACTGGATAACGGCTTGCGCGTTATCGTCCACGAAGATAATACAACACCCATGGCGGTGGTAAACATCCTGTATGATGTTGGCGCCCGCGACGAGGACCCCGCGCGTACCGGCTTCGCCCACCTGTTTGAGCACTTGATGTTCGGCGGGTCGGTTAATATACCGTCATACGATGAGCCGCTGCAGCGTGTTGGCGGCGAGAACAACGCCTTTACCAGCAACGACCTTACCAATTACTATATCACCCTGCCTTCGGCAAATATCGAAACCGCCTTTTGGTTGGAAAGCGACCGTATGCTGAGCCTGGCCTTTAGTGAAAAAAGCCTGGAAGTACAGCGCAACGTGGTGATAGAAGAGTTTAAGCAGCGATACCTTAACCAGCCTTACGGCGATGTTTGGTTAAAACTGAGGCCTATGGTCTATAAAAACCATCCGTACCGCTGGGCTACCATTGGGGAGAAGATAGCGCATATAAGCGAAGCTAAAATGGAAGATGTAAAAGCTTTCTTTAAAAAACATTATACCCCAAAAAATGCCATTATGGTAGTGGGCGGCGATGTAAAGCTGGACCAGGTAAAGCAACTGGCCGAAAAATGGTTCGGGCTGATACACGGCGGTAAAAAATACCACCGCGACCTGCCGCAAGAAGCTGAACAACACGATGAGCGCCGCCTTACTGTTACTGCAAAAGTGCCGCTTAACGATGTGTATATTGCTTTCCAGATGGGCGGCAGGCTCGACGGGACTTACCATACGGCCGAACTGATGTCGGATATTTTGTCGCGTGGCAACTCTTCGCGATTGTACCGTAATTTGGTAAAGGAAAAGCAATTGTTCAGCGAGATACACGCCTATATAAGCGGCAGTATTGATACCGGCATGTTTGTAGTGGAAGGCAAACCGCTGGAAGGTGTTACAACTGAAGTTGCCGAAGCCGCCCTATGGGAGGAGCTGGAAAAACTTAAAAATGAACTCGTACCTGTTGATGAACTGACCAAGGTGAAAAACAAAACAGAATCCACCATGGTATTCGGCGAAATGGCCTTGCTTGAAAAAGCCATGAGCCTGGCATTTTTTGAACTGTATGGAGATGCCGCT
>JBDSIC010000214.1:0-2883 GCA_039918195.1 Mucilaginibacter sp. | reverse complement strand
AAAGGGTAAAGGCGAAAGGTAAAAGGTTTTTATCGATTAGTCCGCCTGCTCATTCCCTGTATGAATACCTTTTACCTTTCTTCATTTAACCTGAAATTCCTATCTTTGCAACTCATTTAACACTGTTTGCAGCAGTATCAATGATGTTATGATAAGATACAACACACTACTGTACTATTGTTATTCAACAATAGAGGATGCGGAGCAGTTTGCTGCCGATCATTTAAAATTTTGTAAAGAGCTTGGGCTTACCGGTCGCATAGTTGTTGCTGATGAGGGTTTGAACGGCACCGTTTCGGGTACCGACGAATCCTGTAAGGCTTACATGGATGCCATACATGCCGAGGACCGTTTTGCCCATACCGAATTTAAAATTGACGAGGTGGATACGCCGTCATTTGTAAAAATGCACGTGCGGTATAAATCAGAGATAGTACACTCCGGCCTACGCGACCCGCACATCATCAACCCGCAAAAACAAACTGGCAAACACCTGGCGCCTGCCGATTTTATGGCGATGAAGGACCGCGACGACGTAGTGATACTGGATGTACGCTCTAACTACGAACATACCCTGGGGAAATTCAAAAATGCCGTAACGCTTGATATAGAGAACTTCCGGGACTTCCCATCCAAAATAAACGAGCTGGCTAAATTTAAGGATAAAAAAATACTGACCTACTGCACCGGCGGCATTAAATGCGAAAAGGCATCGGCCCTGCTGCTGCACGAAGGCTTTACTGATGTATACCAGTTGCATGGCGGTATCATCAAATACGGTAAAGAAGCCGGTGGTAAGGATTTTGAAGGCAAATGTTACGTGTTTGACAACCGCCTTTCGGTTGATGTGAACAGCGTTAACCCGGTGGTGATATCAGCCTGCTACAACTGCGGCGCCACTACCGAAAAGATGATCAACTGCGCCACCCCAGAGTGCAACGAACACTTTACCCAATGCGATGCCTGCGGCGAAAAAACCGAAGGCTGCTGCAGTGATGCCTGCCAGGCACACCCGCGAAAACGGGTTTATGATGGTACGGGGTATTATGTGAAAGTGCCGCAGCCGGTAAATAAAAAAGGTAAGTTGGAACTGGCGGGGGAATAAACTCACTTCATACACATATCCTACGGTTGAGAATGACACAGGGAAAGATGGAGAATAATAAAACACCTACGGTATAACCTGCTCCACGCCAACCGTATCCGGGTTAACTATATCAACCTTTGCAACAGGCATAGTGTAGCGTGTATTATCATTGTTCAGATCAAGCACCGGCATGCGGCTGTTACCCTTAGCGGATTTAGCTACCGGCATATTGCTATAGAAAATCACGGCATCATCTTTTTTTACCGGCGAGGCGGTCACAACTGACTTTTTGCCGGGCCGAACCTTCAGCGAGCCAACAGTAGCAACAGGCTGCCACGATTTTAGCGCAGCATAGGGTAAAGCAGGTTTCGGCATTAATAAGGGCTGTATATTTTGGGCACCGGCATAATTAGCGCCTGCTATAATGATGAAAAACAAGATAAGCTTTTTCATATCAGTGATATTTATGGTTAAAAAAAGGCTGCCTAAATATAGGCAACCTTTTTAATATCAATTTGTGAAAAAATGTTAATTATTTAGCATCCTCAATTGCCTTAATTGCTTCTTCAGCAGCCTTAACTGAGGCATCGTCCTTCATTTCGGCACGTTTGGTTTTAATTTGTGTTAAGTAGTTTGTTACCGCAGGGGCAACACCATACTGTTTGTACTTAACACCAAATTCTTTTATCACCACTATACCCTGGCGGGCATATTCCGGGTTATCAACACGGGCTGTCATGCCTGCAAAACCTTCCATAGCCTTAAATTTGGCGTTAGAACCAAGGTCACTATATCTTTCATACACAAAAGGCCACTCGGCTGAACTGCCATTGTTGGAGTAAACGGTAATAAGGGCTGATGTCAGCGCGCCTTTACTATCATTTTCAAAAGCTTTGGCCTGTTTCAAGGCTTCGGCCGGTTCAAGGGCTGCCAGTGCATTTAACGCGGCACCCTGAATAGCATACGATTGGCTTTTTAATGATTCGCGATATAACGGAAGCATAGCCGATGTTTTTAACTTACCCAACACTTTGATAGCTGCTGCACGCACTAACGTATTTTCGTCGGTGCGGGCAAGTTGCGTAATTACAGGCTGGGCCGCATTGCGTACCTTATCATTGGTCATATCCACAGCTTCTATAGCCTTTACACGCAAACCGTAATACTTATCTTTTAGTGCTGCTATAATAACTTGTTGGCCCTCTGCCTCGCCCTGGCTTTTTTTGGCTGCATCCATAGCTTCCAGGCGGTCAATATAAAGCGGTGCGTTGGCATACTGAAATGCAAATTCGGCTAACGACTTTTTATCTGTTTTTTTCGCCGGGACCGCTTTATCACCATCAAAGTTTACCAATTGTGGTTTTGATGCTACTTGGAAGGTAAGGGTATCGGCCTTATTGCGCAGCCATACTTTGTGGCGCTCCTTTTTGCCACCGGCATAAATATCAATCGCTAACGGCAGTATAAAAGCGTCGCCATCCTGGCTTTGGTTTACGTATATGGTTTGGGTTTTTGAGCCTTCATCCCATTTGTATGAAATGTCCAGCACCGGATGGCCCGCGTTAAAGTACCATTCGTTAAAAAACCAATTCAGGTCGCGCCCGCTGGCCTCTTCAAATGCAAGGCGCAGCTGGTGTGCCTCACCATTTTTAAAGGCATTTGTTTTAAGGTAAATGTTCAGCCCCTTATAAAATGCTTCTTCGCCTAAATAGTTACGCAGGTAATATAATATAGTACCGCCCTTTTGGTATGTAACCACGTCAAAAACATCTTCCTTATCGTTATAATGAAAACGC
>JBDSIC010000213.1:0-7269 GCA_039918195.1 Mucilaginibacter sp. | reverse complement strand
ATTGCCGTGCTTCTTCCTCGGGTTATTCACTACCTTGTTTTCCAGCATCTTAAAAGCATGTATCAGTTTTGCGCGGGTATCCGCAGGTTCTATCACCTCGTCTACAAAGCCGCGTTCGGCAGCACGGTAGGGGTTGGCAAATATCTGCGAGTACAGCTGTTCCTTTTCCTGCCATTTGGCCTCTTTGTCTTCAGCCTGGCTTATTTCGCGCTTAAAAATAATTTCGGCAGCGCCTTTGGCACCCATCACGGCTATCTCTGCCGATGGCCAGGCAAAATTCATGTCGGCACCGATGTGTTTGGAGTTCATTACATCATAAGCACCGCCGTAAGCCTTACGGGTAATAACGGTAATGCGCGGCACGGTAGCCTCGCAAAAGGCGTATAATAGTTTTGCCCCGTTGGTAATAATGGCATTCCACTCCTGGTCGGTGCCCAGCAAAAAGCCCGGCACATCCTCAAACACCAGCAGCGGGATGTTAAAACTATCGCAAAAGCGGATAAACCGTGCGCCTTTGGTTGATGAGTTGATATCAAGCACCCCGGCCAAAAACGCGGGCTGGTTGGCAACGATGCCAATGCTGCGGCCGGCAAGGCGGGCAAAGCCTACAATAATGTTCTCGGCAAAATCTTTATGCACCTCTAAAAACGAACCTTCGTCTATCACATGGGTGATCACCTCGCGTATGTCATAAGGCTGCGAAGCATTTTCGGGCAAAATGGTATTTAGTTCGGGGCGAAGTTCGTTAACCGGCTCGTAAGGCAGAGCAGGTGCTTTTTCTTCGCAGTTTTGCGGCATATAGCTTAGCAGTTGCTTAATATGCTGTATGGCCACAATTTCGTTAGGGCAGGCAAAATGCGTAACGCCCGATTTGGTGGCGTGCGTGGTTGCGCCGCCCAATTCTTCGGAGGTTACAATTTCATGCGTTACGGTTTTTACCACGTTGGGGCCGGTAACAAACATATAACTGGTATTTTCTACCATCAAAATAAAGTCGGTAATGGCAGGCGAGTACACCGCGCCGCCGGCACATGGCCCCATCACAGCCGAAATTTGCGGCACCACGCCCGAGGCCATGGTATTGCGGTAAAAAATATCGGCATAACCGCCTAATGATACCACCCCCTCCTGTATACGTGCGCCGCCCGAATCGTTAAGGCCGATAACAGGCGCGCCGTTTTTAAGGGCAAGTTCCATTATCTTGCATATCTTTTCGGCATGGGTTTCAGATAACGATCCGCCGAATACGGTAAAATCCTGCGAGAAAACGTACACCAGCCGGCCGTTGATGGTGCCATAGCCGGTAACCACCCCGTCGCCGGGATATTTTTCGTTTTCCATACCAAAATCGGTGGAGCGGTGTGCCACCAGCATCCCTATTTCCTGTAAGGAACCTTCGTCAAGTAAAAAATGCAGGCGCTCGCGGGCGGTGAGCTTTCCTTTTTTATGCTGTGCTTCAATACGCGCGGCACCGCCTCCTAATAAGGCCTGTTCGCGTTTTTGCTGTAAGATTTTTATTTTATTATTCACAATTGTTCAATTACGGGCGCCTAAAAATAGTAATTAAATTGTAAGTAAGGTGTTATGCCCCGTCATGTAAAAAATGCAGCCCGCAATAGGTGTAAAAAGATAATATGCACCGAAAAGAATAGGGCCCGATTTTTAATTTTTTTAAACCAGGGTGCGTTATTTTTGGTTATTAATTGTGATTTGTAAAAGGTAATAGGATTGTAAGTATATCGTTATATGAGCGACAAAACTGTGTAGCTATCCTTATTTAATTATATTTGTGACGATGAAGGCCCTGAATTTTAAAATATTTGTCGCTTTGCTGTTCATCACTATCTTTTTTGCTAAGATGGTGATTTCAGTAGCGCCGGTAGTTTTCAGGCTTGATAATAAGGTGGTTAGCGCCGTTATCCTCCAATTGGAAAACGAGACAAAATCTGAAAAAGATACTACCGAAAAAGATGCTCTAAAGGAGAAAAAAACCTTCGATGAGTATTACACGCACCTGGTGCGCCTTAATGTGCATGTAGTTGAAGTTAATATACTGCACAACCAGGAAAACCTTATTTATACCAACGTATACTTCCCTACGGTACCCACACCACCTCCCAACGTTTAATCGCTTCATTTTTCCCGGATACTTCCGGCAAACAGTTTTACGAATCGATTTTACAGTTTAATAATTATTTATGGCTCTACAAGATCACGGCGGGAATGCTGATGGCTTTTTCAATGTAAAAAAATATTTTTTAGCTAAAAACCTTAAGCGGGATTTCCCGGCAAGCATTGTTGTGTTTTTAGTTGCGCTGCCCTTATGTTTAGGTATAGCGCTGGCATCGGGTGCGCCTTTGTTCGCGGGTATTTTAACAGGTATTATAGGCGGTATTGTGGTTGGCGCCATCAGCGGATCGCAGTTAAGCGTGGCCGGCCCTGCTGCGGGGCTTACGGTAATTGTGCTTAATGCCATTGCCACCCTCGGCTCGTACGAAGCATTTTTGCTGAGTGTCGTGCTGGCAGGCGCACTGCAGGTAGTGCTTGGTTTGGTTAAAGCCGGTACCATTGCTAATTACTTTCCCTCATCAGTTATCGAAGGGATGCTTGCCGCTATCGGTATTATATTGATCATGAAGCAATTCCCGCACGCAGTAGGCTACGATGCTGATTTTGAAGGCGACGAAAGCTTCTCGCAGTCAGATACGCATAATACCTTTTCGGGTATACTGCTGGCCTTATCCAAAATAAACTATGGGGCGGTTATTATCAGCGTGGTATCGCTGGCTTTGCTTATCTACTGGCCTAAATTTAAAAAACTGGCTATTGTGCCGGCACCCTTGCTGGTGGTAGCATCGGGCGTATTATTAAGCCTGGCATTTGCCGGAACCGATTTGGCACTGCTGGAAAAACAATTTGTACAGATACCCATGGTGAAAAATAGCGCCGAATTTTTCGCACTGTTCCAGTCGCCTGATTTTAGTGCGATAAACCGCAAGGAAGTTTGGATAGTAGCCATTACCATTGCTATTGTAGCCAGCTTAGAAACATTGTTAAGCCTGGAAGCGGTAGATAAGATAGACCCGATAAAAAGAATATCACCCACCAACCGCGAATTATTAGCCCAGGGCGCGGGTAACCTTATTAGCGGCTTTTTAGGCGGCTTACCCATGACGGCGGTTATCGTACGTTCGTCGGCCAACGTTAATTCGGGTGCGCGTACCAAGATGAGCGCCATTATTCATGGTATATTTCTGTTGCTATGCCTGCTGTTTATACCGGGGCTTATCAATATGATACCGCTATCGTGTTTGGCTGCCATACTGTTGATGACCGGTTATAAACTGGCGCGCATCGGGTTGTTTAAACACATGTGGCATAAAGGGCTGCCGCAGTTTATCCCCTTCGTAGTAACTATAGTGGCGGTTGTATTTACCGACTTGCTGAAAGGCGTAGGTATCGGTATGCTGATAGGCGTATTCTATATACTGCGCACCAACTTGCGTAACCCGTATTTCTACAAAATTACGCACGATGGAACAGGTAAAAAGGTCATCCACATTAACCTGGCCGAAGAGGTGTCATTTTTAAATAAAGCGGCTATACAGGTTACATTAACCAGCCTGCCCAAAGGCAGCGATGTGCTTATCGACGGCACAAACTCCAGGTATATAGACCCGGATGTGCTCGAGATCATCCACAACTTTAAGCATAATGCCTTTACCAAAGGTATAATCGTGCAGCTAAAGGGGATACAAGACAGGTACGATGTGCCTAAATTAAAGGAATTGAATTACAAACCTTAAATCAAAAAGACCATGTCAACAAAAGAAAATAAAAACGATATAGCCGTTAACGGCAACGGAAGTTTAAATGGCTCTGCAGAAAAAGCTATAAATACAGCCAGCTACAATACCCTGCTGCAAGGCAACCGTAACTGGGTGGATGCCCGCCTGAAGGATGACCAGGATTATTTTAAAAACCTGGCAAAAGGCCAAAGCCCCGAAGTGTTGTGGATAGGCTGCTCCGACAGCCGCGTGCCCGCTAACGAGGTAACCAATACCAAGCCCGGCGAAGTATTTGTACACCGTAACATAGCCAACGTGTGCGTACACTCGGATATGAACATGCTGAGCGTACTTGATTACGCGGTTAATGTGTTAAAGGTAAAACATGTGATTGTTGCGGGGCACTACGGCTGCGGCGGTGTTGCCGCCGCCATGACGCATAAGCAATACGGCCTGATAGACAACTGGCTGCGACATATAAAAGATGTATACCGCGTGCACAGCCACGAACTGGACCGCATTACCGACCCGGAAGCAAAAGTGAACCGTTTGGTTGAGCTGAACGTGGTGGAGCAGGTGTATAACCTTTGCAAAACATCCATCATACAAAATGCCTGGGGCGAGCGTAACGACCTGTCGGTACACGGCTGGGTAGTTGATTTGCATACCGGTTTGGTTAAGGACCTTAAGGTAAGCAACAATGGCTCGCAGGATTTGGGTTACATGTACGAACTGGAAGGCATTGGCGCTGTTGCAGCCCTCTAAATATTAAAGGTTCTTTTTGGGGTGTTTAATCGGCCCGGCTGCTGTAACGGTGGTCGGGCCTTTTTTATGGCGATATAAGCTAAGTTCATTTTGGCGGCTTCTTTTTCGACAGGTATGAATTTGCGGTTTTTTACTTTGTGCCGGTTGTTTTATTAATAGTGCTGCTATAGTTACATAGCCCTGTTGCACGCATTACAAGTTTTTATTTATCTTGCTCAAAAAACAAAAACACATCTATGTGCGCTAAAACAATATTTGAAAAAGCTGATAAAGGCCATATTACCTACGAAGGCCTGCTTGAGGGCAACCAGCGGTTTATTGAGAACACGCTGAGCCAGGACCCCGACTATTTTAACAAACTTGCCGAAGGGCAGAACCCGCCGGTTTTATGGATAGGCTGCGCCGATAGCCGTGTACCGGCTAACCAGATAACCAATACCGAACCGGGCGAAATATTTGTGCACCGCAACATTGCCAATATGGTTATCCATACGGATATGAATATGCTGAGTGTGCTTGACTACGCGGTAAATGTGCTAAAGGTAAAGCATGTAATTGTAACCGGGCATTACGGCTGCGGCGGTGTTTTAGCCGCTATGGGCAACCACTCGTTTGGTATAATTGATAACTGGCTGCGCCATATAAAAGATGTATACCGCCTGCACGCCGACGAACTGAATGCTATAACCGACGATAAAGCGCGTGCCGAGCGGCTGGTTGAACTGAATGTTATTGAAAATGTGTACAACCTTTGCAAAACATCCATTGTGCAAAATGCCTGGAAAAATAAATGGGACCTGCAGGTACACGGCTGGGTATACTCCCTAAAAACCGGGAAGATAAAAGACCTTGAAGTAAGTCATGGTAATAATACCGGGCTAAATGAGGTATTCAGGCTGGCGTAGGTGATAATAAGATGATTAAAACGGTTCAATTATTCTTATTTATCTTGTTATCAGGCCTAATTGTTTCTGGTTGCCGGTCATCTAAATACTGTAAATCATGTTATGTAATTATAAGCCCTATGGGTATTAGTGATAAACCACGTGATACACTGGTTATTAGCACTAACCCAAGCGACTTTCAACCAAAGCATTTTTCTATTTATAATATACTAACAGATGAAAGGACACTGGAATATACTATTTCATTTATAACAAAATATAGATATAAAAGTATCAGCAAAGAGGAAATGCTTGAATACGGGGCATTCGATATATCTGTTCTTGAAAATAAATCTATATTAACAGAATATATTTTAAACAGAAAAGATAGTAACAAATTTCTAAGTGATTTAATATCTAAACTTGCTAAAAGGAAAGCTAAAGAAGAATTGATTAAAAAGTTACAACAATCATTAGACAGGATTAAAACTTAATAATTGTTATGTAAATCGAGCGTATAAATAGAACCATTATCCATTATTAAATAGAAAAGCAACTGTGTAATTCTCAGATAGGTGCTTTTATTATTGAAGTGACAGAAAAGTCTTCCCCTTTGGGGGAGATTTAGAGGGGGCTGACTACCCCAAAAACGGGTACCTATAATCCTTCGGCGGATCAAATGTTTCCTTAATAGTGCGGGGCGATACCCATCGCAGCAGGTTTATCATAGAGCCTGCCTTGTCGTTAGTGCCTGAACCTCTCGCCCCGCCGAATGGCTGCTGGCCAACTACCGCGCCGGTTGGCTTATCATTTATATAGAAGTTACCTGCGGCGTTGCGTAAATGTTGTGTGGCTTTGGCAACGGCATACCTGTCCTGCGCTATGATAGCTCCGGTAAGCGCGTAGATGGATGTTTTATCTACAATGTCCAGTATCTCGTCAAATTTATCGTCCTCATATACATAAAGCGTAAGCACCGGGCCAAAGAGTTCTTCGCACATGGTTACGTAATATGGGTCGTTCACTTTTAGTACGGTAGGCTCAATGAACCAGCCCTTGCTTTTATCGTAACCGCCGCCGGCTACCAGTTCAACCGTATCATCTTTTTTGGCAGCGTCAATGTATTTAGCCAGTTTATCAAATGATGCTTCGGTAATAACGGCATTTATAAAATTGCCAAAGTCTTCTACCGGGCCTATTTTAAACGAGGCGATGTCGCGCTGCATGTTCGCTTTAACAGCAGGCCATAATGAGGCGGGTATATACGCCCTTGAAGCGGCTGAACATTTTTGCCCCTGGTATTCGAACGCGCCGCGTACTAAAGCAGTGCTTACCACATCGGCATCGGCGCTGGCATGGGCCAGTACAAAGTCTTTGCCGCCTGTTTCGCCAACAATGCGCGGGTAGGTTTTATACTTATGGATGTTGTTACCAATGGTTTTCCAGATGTTTTGGAATACGCCTGTTGAGCCTGTGAAGTGTATACCTGCAAAATCAGGATGACTGAATATTACATCGCCGGCGGTTGGGCCGTCAACATAAATAAGATTGATCACACCCGGCGGCACTCCGGCCTCGCGCAGTACCTGCATAATTACATTGGCTGCATATATCTGTGTATAGGCAGGCTTCCAAACCACTACATTGCCCATCATGGCGGCGCTGGTTGGCAGGTTGCCCGCGATAGCGGTAAAGTTAAATGGCGTTAGGGCGAACACAAAACCCTCCAGCGGGCGCTGCTCCACGCGGTTCCAAATGCCTTTGGGCGATATGGGCGGCTGCTGCTGGTAAATTTCGGTCATGTAATGCACATTGAAGCGCAAAAAGTCTAT
>JBDSIC010000212.1:0-6206 GCA_039918195.1 Mucilaginibacter sp. | reverse complement strand
CAAAGGCACGTCGTATTTGTTGCTGGAGCCGGGCGTAAAGCCTGTTTACTTACCTGACCTGCCCGAAATTGAAGAACTGCCCGAAAAACCTATCATACCCAAACCGTCGCCCTGGGCTACACTGTATATTGCAGCCGGTAAAAAAGACAAGGTGAACAAGATGGACATTGTAGGCGTTCTGCTAAAAAAGGGTGAGTTGGCTAAAGAAGAGGTGGGGCTAATAGAGGTGCTCGACCATACATCGTACGCGGCCGTAAAACGCAACCGTATAGAGCGCACGGTGCAGTTGTTGATGAATGAGAAAATTAAGGGAAGAAAGATAAAGATCGCTATTTCGCAGTAGGGCTCATTTAAACCAAACGTCATGCTGAACTTGTTTCAGCATCTCACGCGCTGATCGGAATGTCCTTTGAGGTCCCGAAACGAGTTCGGGATGACGGAAATAAAATAAGAATATGAAAAGATTGATAATTGGCTTATCATTGCTGATTTGCATAACTGCCAGCGCCCAGGATGCACGCTCCCTCGTAAAAGAAGGCATCCAGTTAAGCAGCACAAAAGACTACACAGGCGCAATAGAGAAATTCAGATCAGCGCTTGCTGTTGAGCCGGATAATGCCTCGGCAAATTATCAAATGGGGTTCACTTTAAATGCTTCCGGCAAGGGTGCAGATGCTTTACCATATCTTCAGAAAGCAACGGTTACGAATAGTGCAGTAGCAGGCGCGGCTTACGCCTTAATGGGAAGTGTTTACGACCGTGCAAATCAATCACAAAAAGCCGTTGAAAGCTTCCTTTCAGCTATTAAAATAACGCCCAACGACTATTCGCTGCATTACGGCATTGGTTTAGCCTACTTCCGCGCCCGCCGATATGCTGATGCAGAACAAAGCGCGCTTAATGCCTTAAAGCTCGAACCAAAACATCCCGGCAGCATACGCCTGTACGCGCTGGTTACTTTTCATCAAAATAAACGCGCCCCTGCCCTGCTGGCCCTTTGCCAATTTTTATGGCTCGAACCCAACGGCACAAAAAGCGCCGAGGCTTATGGCAATATGCAAAGCATTTTATCCGGCGGCGAATTGAAAGCCGAGCCGGGTATAAAGCCTGTTAACGCTACTAACCGCTATCTTAATAATGTTATTATTACTTCGGCACAACTGGCTACCAAAGCAAAGTATGCGACGGCTGCTGATAAGCTTTCCGCGCAGTTGCAATATATATTGGAGAACATTGGCCCGATTGCTGAAAAGCAGACCGGTAACGACAGTTTATTTACCGCTTTGACAAGGTATTATTATAAGTTATCGCAAACAGGCCGCCTGCCGGCTTACGCACGTTTTATTAGCCAGGGAGCGGACAAAAGTGCGGCAACATGGGTAAGTGCGCACCCGCAGGAAATTGAAGGGTTGAAGGAGTGGATAAAAAATAACATTTAGTTTGTTGGCGACAACAGCAACAAAGGCTATATGTAGTAAATTTGCACCGTCAACAGAACACCATGAGCAATA
This sequence comes from Mucilaginibacter sp., assembly GCA_039918195.1. GTDB lineage: Bacteria > Bacteroidota > Bacteroidia > Sphingobacteriales > Sphingobacteriaceae > Mucilaginibacter. The sequence continues at coordinate 4,695 of JBDSIC010000212.1, read as the reverse complement.
ACGATATAATGAAAAAGCTGCGGGTAGCTTTAAAATTTACAGATGATGATATCATTAAAGTTTTAGAGCTGGTTAATTTCCGCATAACTAAAACTGAGATCGGCGCTATATTCCGGGCCGATGACCACCCGAACTTTAAACCCTGCGGCGACCAGATATTACGCAACTTTTTAAACGGGCTTATCATTTATAAACGCGGCGCGCGACCGGATAAAAGAAGTGAAGCAGATGAGAATGCTTAATAAACAAGCTGAACAGGCGATGAGTGCTTTACTTTGCCCGCATGCGGTTACCTTTAGGGTTATGTTCCAGTTCGCAAAGGCCAAGTACTTCCATTAAAGGCGGCACATACATGCCAAACCTGCCTCTCAGCCCTTTCTTTAAGCCATACCACCCACTTAGGGGATTATCAGGCGAGCGGCCCCAGGCTTCCACTGTACCATCTTTTGCAGGTTTTTGTTCGTCTGCGCTGCCAAGTTCCATCCAGTCGCCGTGTTGTGTAAGCATCGTATGCAGGTCGTTGATGCAACGGTAATCGTAATGCAGCACCGTTTTACCCACCGTGCATACTAATACTTCAATATTGTCTTTATTAACATCTTTATACATTTCATATTCAGATGTTCCTGGAGGGGTCTTTAATTTCCAGGGATCGGTTTTTGTGCCTACTGCGTTTGCCATACTACGTTATTGATAATGAGTATATCCTGTAAGTTATCATTCAAAACTACGGTAGTTTCGTTGATTTTTTACCACGTCAGCAAAATATTTGTACGTCATCGGGCAAGTGAATATATACTGTTATTTATATCTTGCCGTTGATTAAAAAGAATATGATACGCCAAGCCCTCCCTACCGATGCCCCCATAATTGCCCAACTGATCGTCGCGGCGATGGGCGAACTTGCTGCCAAATTTATTAACGGCACCGACCCTGCCAAAGCCCTGCCCCTTTTTGAACATTTCGCGGCCATGACGGCAAACCAGTACAGCTACGATTGCACTTTGGTTTACGAGGACGAAACCGGTGTTTGCGGCATCATAAGCGGCTACAACGGCGGCGACCTTGATATACTGAGAGCTGATTTCTTAAAATACATCCGCACCGTCTACAACAATACCTATCAGCCCGAAAACGAAACCGGGCCGGGCGAATTTTATATTGACTGCCTGGCTGTTATGCCGCAGCACCGTGGCAAGGGTATTGGCAAGCAGCTTATTTCTGCATTGATTGATAAAGCCAAAACCCTTGGCCAAAATACCGTGGGGCTGTTGGTAAATCAAGGCAACCCGAAAGCGGAAAAACTATATCTTGAATTAGGTTTCCAAAAAGTTGGAGAAACAGTGCTTTTGGGGACCTTTAACAACCACTTGCAGATAAAGATGGCATGACGGAAAGAGAGAGAGAATGGCAACCGACGTTCCATATCGCGCCAAAGACCCTGAACGGTAGCTAAAGACCCTGCCGGGGCAAAAAAATAAAAAAATGTCATTTCGAACGAGGAACGAGGAGAAATCTTATACGCCCATGCAAGTGTAAATGCAAGCCGTATAGGATTTCTCTCTACGTTCGAAATGACATTTTTTTTTAAACTTTTTAATCAATTCACCCCCCAACCCTTATTAGGCTCAGTCCCCATTGCTAACTCCAACATCCCGCCTGCGGCAATATCAGCATGGTTAATATAACAATGCGCATATGGCTTGCCGTTTAGCTTAGCGCTTTGGATGTACAGGTTTTGCGGCGAATTATTATTGGCAACAATACTAAACGTTTTGCCCGTGGCGTATTTGGGGTCGAGTTTTATGGTTAGCTTATTGAATACCGGGCTGGTAATTTCATACCGTGTGTCACCAGGTGCTATGGGGTGGATGCCGCTGGCCGCCAGCACATACCAGGCCGAAGTTTGCCCGACATCGTCATTGCCCACCAGTCCCTCAACCGTATTATGGTAAGCCCGGCTGCAAATAGCGCGCGACCATTTTTGTGTAAGCCAGGGCGCACCCATACGGTTAAACAAAAAAGGCACATGGTGTACGGGTTCGTTGGCGTGGTTGTAATAATCGTTCCACACAAAATTATCCGGCGACTTTTCAAACAGGTTAACCAAATCAGCAATAGCCTTATCTTTACCGCCCATCAGTTCAACCATGCCGGGCACATCATGCGGCACAAACCAGCCCTGCTGGTAAGGGTTGCTCTCTACCGAACCGTAAAACTGTTGCAGGCGACCCGCTGCCGGCATTTTTTCCCAGCTGCCGTCTTCCTTTTTAGGGCGGAACCAGCCGATCTCCTTATCCCAAACATTCCGGTAGCTCTGCGACCGTTTCAGGTATTTTGTTTCATCTGCCTGCTTACCCAAAAAATTTGCCATGCGCGACATACACCATTCCGAATAGCTGAATTCCAGCGTATTGGAAATACTTAGCGGCACGTGCATGTAGGCTGTCGCACCTTCGGGCGGGTCACAATACACAGCAAAGCCCCTGTCGCCATTGCCCGACCGCTCGCAAGTGTTTGCCGCGTATTGATAAGCTTTTTGCACATCAAAATCGCGTATGCCTTTGGCATAGGCATCCGTCATTACCGAAATGGCGGGGTTGCCCACCATGCAGCCCGAATACGCGTTCACAATTTCCCAGCGTTCTAAAAAATGCTTGCCGCTGTCATCAGCCAATTCTACCAATGAGTTGACCATATCACCGACTACCTGCGGGTTAATAATGCTTTGCAGCGGAAACTGGCTTCTGAACACATCCCAACCGCTAAATACGGTACGTTTGGTAAATATTTTGGAGTTATGCACCTGGTTATCCCCGCCGATAAAATTACCGTTCAGATCGGCAGCGCTGCGCGGGTCGAGCAGCGTATGGTACAGCGCGGTATAAAAAATAGTTTTATCATCTTCCGAGCCGCCTTCAACGGTCATTTTGCTCAATTCCCTGTTCCATGATGCGCGTGTCTGCCGGTGTATCGCGTCAAAATCCCAGTCTTTAATTTCTGCATTTAAATTTTGTTTTGCACCGGCTATATCTACCAACGAGAAACCCACTTTCATAGATACCTGCTCATTTACTTTGGTGGCAAATTCGGTGTAAAAGCCCAAATGTTTGCCTTTCTTTTCCTTAACCTGCTTCAGTACAGCAGCATTCACTACCTGCTGCACATATTTATCGCTGACTACGTCCTTACTTTTACGACCCCAGCCATCGGGTATATCCGCGCTCCACACGCCAAAATTCTTTAGCGGTTTACTGAATTGAGCATAAAAGTGCAGGGTATAATTTGTTTTACCGTCGCCATCACCAAAGCCGCCGCCTTCGGGCGTGCATTTTATCCAGCCCTGTATGGTATGCGCGTCAACCACCTTAACCTGCTGCAATACCGAAGTACCCAATACTCTTTTGGCCAGATCTACCTGTATCCGCGACTGTGCATTTTTGGGGAAAGTAAAGCGCATGATACCGCTATGTGGTGCCACCGTCATTTCGGCACGAGTGTTATAATCATCCAATAAAACTGAATAATATCCTGCGGATGCCTTTTCATTCTTTTTTGAGTAGGCTGAACGCCAGCCCTCCGCCGGGGTTTTTACCCTGCCGGCAAAGGTTTTCATCTTCCCGGTGGTGGGCATCACCAAAAAGTTACCAAAATCGCCTCCCCAGCCGGTGCCGCTTACATGCATAGCCGCGAATCCCTCAATGCTTTGATGCTCGTAACTATAGCCGCCCTCGCAACTGTAACCAGCTGCATTGCCGGCAATGGTTACCGTATTTGGGGTAAACTGCACCAGCCCGAACGGGCTTGCCGCGCCCGGGTAGGTTTTACCCGGAAACTCGTTCTTCGGATCGCGGCCCTCGCGGGCGGTGGTTCCTATAAACAGGTTCAAATAATCAACGGGCTGTTTTGGCGCAGGTTTTTTTGGCGCATCAAAAGCAGATAAGGCAGCAACGGCCAATATCCCCAATACAGAAAGATAGTTTTTCATCATTCGTGTTAAGTAATTTGTACTTAGTATGGTTGTATTGGTTGGTGGCGTAATAATACTACTATTAAAGCTTACTTCATTGTAAAAAAATTGTGCCAAGGTGAATTACCTGTTTGCTGCGCGTTCCCCTTCGGGTCAGGCTTGAGCTCATAGGGCTGCAGGTTTAAGCACAAAGGCCGGTATACATGCCGAGGATTAGCCTTATCCCGCTGCTGACCTCGTTTCAGTTCCCATAAAATGCAGGTAATACTCTATAAACATACAAAAAGCCCCGCCTGCATTTACTGCAAACGGAACTAAATATAAAATTGAAAAAACTAATTATTAATTCCTGATCACTTCTCTAATATCCTTGCCTCTATATCCCGCCAGTCGTAGTAATGAAATACTTTACCGTTGCTCATCGCCACAAACAGCCCCTTGGGGAATTTAGCGCCTAAATTTACATTAGTGACATCCGAGCCATCACTTTCCAGTGTGGAGAATGGAATGCTGGCTACAAGCGTGTGCTCATTGTGGTTAGCGCTGCTGCCTTCGCGTTTGTACACGTTAAACTTATTAGCTTGCTGGTCAGATACCAGGATGTAGCCAGCACCCGCGCCTGTTTTATATATGCATATGCCCTCCAGATCTTCGCTAAAATCGTTTGTTCCGAAGAAAGCCAACTCCGCATTACCCTTGGCAGGGTCTGCGTAGTATTTGTGCAC
>JBDSIC010000211.1:0-3379 GCA_039918195.1 Mucilaginibacter sp. | reverse complement strand
ACATATTACCCTGCGCCACCCCTACCTGCGCGTTTGCCGCCACCAATGCCATTTCGCTCGACCTTACATCGGGCCTGCGGCTTAGTATGGCAGCCGGCAAACCGGTACTCAGTTCAGCCGGGAAGGTTTCATCTTCTAAACTCGCGTTGCGTGCAATGGCGGCCGGTAACTGGCCTGTCAGCAATTGCAGGGCGTTTTCCTGTATGGCTATGCTTTGTTCCAGTTGCGGCACAAGCAGTGCTGTTGATTGGCGTTGCGCGTCGGCTTGCTGTACGGCCAGCAGGTTTACCTCGCCGGCATTTTTCAGCAGTTGTGTAAGCCTTAAGGTACTGTCGCTCAGGCGCAGGTTGGTTTGTGCTATGGTCAATTGCTTATCCAGCATCAGCAGGTTATAGTAGCCTTGCGCAATATCAGCCACCAGTTGGGTTTGCACCGCGCGGGTAGCTTCGTAGGTTTGCAGGTATTGGGCCAAAACGGCTTCCTTCTGCCTGCGTATCTTACCCCAGGTATCTATTTCCCACGACAGGTTTAACCCGGCTATATAGTTTTCGATATGGTCGCTTTTCAAAAAGTTACTGGCGCTGATGCCGTTCAAACTGTTTTTTGATGGGCGGTTATATTGCCCGGCCACCTGTAAATTCAGTTGCGGCAATAATAACAGCTTAGCCTGCGATACCTGTTGCTGCGCGATGTCTATGCGCTTGATGGCAATTTGCAGGTTGTAATTGTATTTTATGCCCTTGTCTATCAAATTTTGCAGCGTGGTATCTGTAAAAAATTGTTTCCAGGCGGTATTGGCTATGCTGTTGGTATCGGCATAACTTGCCGTGCCAAATTGCTTGGGCAGCTGCACATCCGGCCGCTGGTAGTTTTTGCCCACCTTGCATGCGCTTATCAGCAGCGTAAGCAACAGGGACGTATATATGATAATGCTATTCTTTTTCATGATGTTATATAGATTAGGCAGTTTCTAATTCAAGTTTCTTTTGTTCGCCGGGTGCTGCCGGTGGTTTTGGTACGCCTGTAACCCGTTCCTGCAATGCCTGGAATATGACGAACAGTACCGGTATCACGAATACGCCCAGCAATACGCCGGTAAGCATACCACCTACCGCGCCTGCACCTATAGAGTGGTTACCCAATGCCGAAGCACCTTCAGCGGTCATCAGCGGTATAAGCCCGACAATAAAGGCGAACGAGGTCATCAATATCGGGCGCAGCCTTAATTTTGCGGCTTCCAATGCTGATTCTACCAGGCCCATACCTGCCTTGCGCCGCTGCACGGCATATTCTACTATAAGGATGGCGTTCTTCGCCAGCAGCCCGATGAGCATGATAAGGCAGACCTGCACATAGATGTTGTTATCGATACCCAGCATATTGATGAACAATATGGTACCGAATACCCCAAGCGGGATGGTCAATATAATAGCCAGCGGCAGGATATAACTTTCGTACTGCGCTGCTAACAGGAAGTACACAAATATCATACTCATGGCAAATATCAATAGTATCTGCGAGCCTGAAGTGATCTCCTCACGCGTCATCCCTGTCCACTCGTAGCTGTAGCCACGCGGAAGGTTCTCTTCGGCGGTTTCCTGTATCGCTTTAATGGCATCGCCTGTACTGTAACCCGGTTTTGGCACACCGTTTATGGTAACCGCGTTAAACAGGTTATTACGTGTCACCGTCTCGGGCCCGTAAACCCTTTTAAAGCTTACCACTGAATTTACCGGCACCATTTTGCCTTCGTTGTTCTTTACAAATATGTCGTTCAGCGATAGCGGGTTATTGCGGTACTTGGCATCAGCCTGTACCATTACACGGTAGTATTTGCCAAAGCGGTTAAAGTCGCTCACAAAGCTGCTACCGTAGTATACCTGCAAAGTTTGCAGCAGGTCGCTTACTTGTACGCCTAATTGGCGGGCCTTGGCATTATCAACATCAAGCTGGTATTGCGGGTTGCCGGCGGCAAAGGTGGTAAAGGCATAAGCTATTTCCTTTTTCTGCATCAAAGCACCTAAAAATGCCTTGGTGGTCGAATCGAGCTTGCCCATGCTGCCGCTGGTTTTATCATGCAGCATAAACTCAAACCCGTTTACGTTACCAAAACCCTGTATGGTTGGGAAGGTGAAGAAGAACGCGCTTGCGCCTTTTACCTTTTCGGCAACTTTTTGGGTCATCAGGCCAGTTATCTGGTTAAGATCCTGCACCGCTCCCCTATCCTTGCCTTCCTTCATCCGGATAAAGCCCGCACCGTATGATGACGCGTTGGCATTTGAGATAAAGTTAAGCCCCTCTACCTGGTAGTGATTTTTTGTGATCGGGTCGGTTTTTACAATATTATCTATCTCCTGCATAGCCCGGTGCGTCTGCTCTAACGAACTGCCCGGGGGCGTATTTACCGCGTAGAGCAGGAAGCCCTGGTCTTCTGTCGGGATAAACCCGGTAGGTGTATTTTTTATCATAAAGAATGTAACCACAGCCACCAGCGCCAAACCCGAAACAGCTACCCATTTGCGTTTAACCAAAAACATTAATGATTTGATATATTTATCCGTCATCGCGTTAAAGGCGATATTGAAGGCCGCGAAAAAGCGTTTTGCAAAGCCTTTTTTAGTTTTATGACCGTCCTTACCTTCTTCGGCATGCGGATTTTTAAGGAATAGCGCGCTCAATGCCGGGCTAAGCGTTAACGCGTTTACTGCCGATATTAAGATGGCGATGGCAAGCGTAAAGGCAAACTGGCGGTAGAACACGCCTGCCGGCCCCTGCATAAAGCCAACGGGAACAAACACCGCGGCCATTACCAATGTAATGGATACGATGGCGCCCGATATCTCGCTCATGGATTCGATGGTAGCATCTTTAGCGTTGAGTGTCGTCTTTTCCATTTTGGCGTGGACGGCTTCCACCACCACGATGGCATCATCCACAACAATACCTATGGCCAGCACCAGCGCGAATAAGGTGAGCAGGTTAATGCTGAACCCACACAGGCTCATAAAAAAGAAGGTACCGATAATAGCTACCGGCACCGCGATAGCCGGTATCAATGTGGAGCGAAAATCCTGTAAGAAGATGAATACCACGATGAACACCAGTATAAACGCCTCTATTAAAGTATGTTTAACCTGGTTGATAGATGAATCGAGCGACTCTTTAGAGTTATACATAATAACCGGCTCGATGCCTTTCGGCAGGGTTTTAGCAAATTCATCTATCTGCGCCTTAGCCTCAGTCAAAATATCGTTAGCGTTTGATCCGGCTGTTTGAAAAATAGCCACGCCCGATGTTGGCCCGCCGTTTAACAAGCTGTTTGATGAATAAGTGTACGAGCCAAACTCTACCCTTGCAACATCCTGTAAGCGTATCATCG
>JBDSIC010000210.1:0-11201 GCA_039918195.1 Mucilaginibacter sp. | reverse complement strand
GTTTATTACACGGAGCCCCGGCGAAAATAGTATGTGGTTTTTCTCGGGTAAATATTTAACCGATGATACAACTCCCGAAAATGTTTCGAGGCCACGCTCCTTGCCATATTGCCATACTTGCTGTACGGTCATGTTTGTTGGGTTAATTTTATATTCAACAGCACGGCTGTACTTCGGAAGCGAGGTGTCAAAATTGCGGGAAGTGCCATTGTCAAACATTAGCACGTCGCCATTTGGCATTAAAACAGGCGAGTGCTGATACCAGTTCCACTCAAAATCTGTATGGTTTTTGAACCCGGATACTATACCATAATCGGTAATTGCATTGCCACCGGCATCAAGTGGTTGCAGCAGGTATTGGTTCAGGTCTTCACCGCGCCGGTTTTTGCCAAACCCGTAATGAGGACTCAATATCCATTTTACCTTATTATCATACGTTAATTTGATTAAGCCCTGGGTACGGCCCGAAACGATTATAGTATTATCTGATGTGTCGGGTATTACGGCGTTTACGTGTATCCAATCTTCCAGGTTGGGTGTTTCGGTACGGGTTTCATCTAACGATTCTTTTAAGTCCCAGGTAGTAATGATCTCGCCGCTGGTGCGGTCAATTTCAATGATGTAATCCTCAGTGGTGGGCGAACCATTCGGGTGTGTGCTTAGCGGACTGCTAACCGATACTAAAAAATTTCCATTTGCCTTTTCGGTCACATTATGATGGAATATGTAGTTACCCATGGCCCAGCTTTTAACTACTTTACCTAAAATATCTACCTCATATATTTTGTTTGTACCGCGGTTGTTGCCAAAATAAAAGTTGCCGTTATGTAACCGGGCTACCCCACAGTCATAGTATAAACCTTTCAATTCTTCATTCGCTGTAAAATCCAGGTACCAGCGTATATCGCCGTAACTGTCCATTATAAAGGGGGTTTGCGGGGGCGCGTTGCCGCTAAAACTGCTTACCAGGTTTAAGCCGGGTTCCATGTTTGGTATATCCGAAAAATCCACTTTAATATAAGTAGGGGTATTAACAGGCAATGGCCCGGTTTGAATGGTTACGGTGCTGTTAGCACGGTTACCCTGCGCATCAACTACGGATATCTTTACTGTGTTCAGGTAATCGCTGTATAACCCAATTATAGGTATACTGTGCGTAGTGCCATTGTCTGTGAAGGTTTGTGCCACATCTGACGGCTCACCGTGCTTACCTGTAACAACAATTTCGGTATGGCCGCTTATAGGGCTTGTGAATTTCAGTAATGCAGATAGAGGGGCATTACCTGACGGATTTAGTGTTGCCGCTTCAACAGGTATGGTAAATGTTGTAACTGTAACTTCAGGCGTTTCGGGAGTTGTTTTTTTATCTTTTTTGCAGCCGGATAGTACGATAAAGGCAATAAGGAACAATAAAATTTTCTTCATAAAAGCAATAATTAAGGTTATATGATGAGATTACCAGCAAGCGTGAGCGGCATACTAATCTGATAATCAAAAATATACATTATTGCTATTCAGCAGCAAAATGTATCATGTATGTTACTGTTAAAGATGCTGGGCTTCAAGCTGAGCCCGTCGAAGGATAGTGGGCAAAGGCTTTTACTCGCATCGGCTCTGCAACCTCAGATGACAGCCTTTTTTATGTTATTGTTACCGCTACGCAGCAAAATAGTCTCTATAAACTTAGCGATTTTTATTATTGAATATTGCCCATATGCGTAGTATTATAAAACTTAATAGTAGTGGGGGCGGTTTTTACCTCATTCTCATGCGAACCGGTTTCTCTTTTTAAGATAAAATATATTAGTACGGGCCAAAAAATGGGAACGAGGAATGTTAAGAAGATATTTATGTACTTCTGCTTTTGAGTAAAAACTATGGCATTCCTTATTTTAGCAACCGTTTTAAAACTTATATATAAATAAGGTATCAAAATTAATGTAAGTGTGATCGCCTTTACCATAGCTTGCTCACTCTAAATTACACTTTAATTCACAATCGTCAAAATTTTATACTTTTCATGGCAAGGCGCAGTCGGTACCCACTTGATTCGGGATGCCATCGGTTCGCCCCCATATCCTTTACTGCCGCTCAGAGTAATAAAAGATACTACTGCTCTTCCTTAAAATAAACCTTATAATAATTCATTGCCTTGCCATCATCAAAGCCTTTTTCAATCAGGTCTTTGTCGCCGTGTATGTAAATATGGAAGTTCTTATCCAGCTTTAACACGCTTTTATAAACGCGGGCCTGTTTTTTTACGGCGCTGCCGGATATCTCGAACGTGTCTGCTATGGGTGTTTCAAACTCTGTTTCGTATTGCTGCTTGTAAGTTTTAAAAGATTCGATGGCCTGCGGGTTACCAATCACTTCACCGGTAAACTCATCCATATCAAAGGTTTCCTTTTCCTTAAAATACTTCATGCTGCGGTTAAGCAGGTCTATTTTATCGGCCTTGCTCATATCAAATTCATCGTCTAATTTTTGGGTGACAAAGTTTTTATAGAGGCCGAGCGTGTTGCTGGTTTTATTGTAGTTATCGTTGCGTATTTTCAGTTGTAAAAAGTCATCCTTCCAGTAAACTGCGGCATCCTGGCTGCTGCCGGTTTTGTCAACCACCACTACTTTGTAACCATTTTCCTTTTCGATATTGAAAATAAGGCAACCTTTATCCAGTTTGTTAATGTTGATGCCGTTTTCTTCGTATTCTACAGTAAAGCCGCCGGTGTCGGGGTAAACTTTTAAGTAGGTCTCTTTAGTTTCAGACTTAAATATGCCAATGGCATCCAGCAGGTTTCCCTCTATCTGTACATCCTTAAAATAGGCTACATATACCTCGCCCGGCTTTATTTTAGGGTGATTGGATACATTGTATAATTGCTTCGCGATGAGCTCTGATACCTCGTGAAACTTAGCCTCGTCCTCAAATATTTTGGTGGCGAAATTGTATATCTCGTTGAGGCTAAGGTCGCCGCTGTTATGCATTAAGTGATATACCTCGTTAACCTTTTCTAAAGGGGTGAGGAAGTACTGCATCAACAGTTTTTTTATTAGTTCATCATTTAGCTGTAGTGGTTGCTGCGATAGTGCGTATAGTTCGTTTTGTGACTGGTTACCCACATGGTGAACAGAAATGGTATTCAACGAAGCTTCAAAAAAAGTTATCATAATTGCCCTCCAAATACGGTATTTTTTTCGATATGACAGTCCATTGTTGATACTTCGTACTAAGTTTGCCGATTATTGACGAACTTTGGAGTTCAGTCCATGGTCTATAGTCCATGGACCATGGACGAAAAATATATGCCCGAAACAAATACTCCATCTTACGAAGAAACCATTGTTGCACTTGCCACACCCAATGGCATTGGCGCTATCGGTGTTATCCGCCTTTCGGGTACCGATGCCATTACCATAGCCAACAGCGTGTTTAAAGGTAAGGACCTAACTAAACAGCCCACGCACACCATTCATTTTGGCCATATTGCAGACGGGGAGGTTATTTTAGACGAGGTATTGGCTTCGCTATTTGTTGCACCGCGCTCGTACACGCGCGAGAACGTGGTGGAAATATCCTGCCATGGGTCGTCATACATTTTAGAAAGCATAATAAAATTACTAATAAAACGCGGCGCACGCTCGGCTAAACCCGGCGAGTTTACCCTGCGCGCGTTCCTTAACGGCCAGCTCGATCTGTCGCAAGCCGAAGCCGTCGCCGATCTGATAGCGTCCAATTCGCAGGCATCGCAGCAGGTAGCCTTGCAGCAGTTACGGGGCGGATTTAGCTCGCAATTGCAAAACCTGCGAAACGAACTGATAAAATTCGCCTCACTGGTTGAACTGGAACTCGATTTTTCGGAAGAGGACGTAGAATTTGCCAACCGTGACCAGCTAAAGCAACTGGTGATTGATACCAGCCGCGTTATCAGTAGTTTGATACAGTCGTTTGAACTGGGTAACGCCATTAAACAGGGGGTGAACACGGTGATAGCCGGCAGGCCAAACGCGGGGAAATCCACCTTGTTAAATGCGCTGTTAAACGAAGAGCGTGCCATAGTAAGCCACATTCCCGGTACAACACGCGATACTATTGAGGAACTGCTGAATATTAAGGGTATTAACTTCCGGCTGATTGATACTGCCGGTATACGCGAGGCTACTGATGCTATTGAGCAGATAGGGGTGGCCCGAACCATGGAAAAGATAGCGCAAACAGCATTGCTCGTTTATGTGTTCGACGCGGAGCAAAGTACGGCTGAAGACCTGGACAACGACCTGCGAAGCCTTGAACGCCCCGGCGTAACCATACTGGCAGTAGCCAATAAGATAGACCTGTTAAGCGAAGCACAATTACGGGCATTACCGCACACGCAACACGTTATCCAAATTTCGGCCAAAAACAAGCTGCATATCGACGAGCTGAAAAGCAAAATATACCATTTGGCCATAAAAGAACAACTAACGGGCGACGAAACCTTTGTCACCAACATCCGCCACCTGGAGGCCCTGCAAAAAACCGAAGAGGCTTTAATAAGGGTGCTTAACGGCATCGACCACGTCACCTCTGACTTTTTAGCAATAGACATCAAGCAAGCCCTACACTACCTCGGCGAAATAACAGGAGCTGTTACCACTGATGACCTGCTGGATAATATATTTAGTAAGTTTTGTATCGGTAAATAGTTGACTTATTGATAGTCAGTTATTTAAATATTTATTATCCTTTTGTCTTAAGACCTTATCCGTTCGGAATTTTTAGACTCCCTAGTTAGAAATATTTTTCAACTATTTCGGAATGATAATTTTAGGATGAAAATAGTAGTAAAAATTTTTAACCTTAAAAATTTGAAGGTGCTTCGCCGGTTTAACCTTAACTTCTTTATTATCCTTTATTAAATACACGGATTTCTTTACGAAGGTTTTACCCATGAGAATTAATTATAATTTTAGATAAAATAACACCAACCTATCATGAAAGGATCTGTGGCGCCAGGGCGATGGAACACCGCCACAATTATCCAGTAACTCGCTTCCTCTCGATGTAATTCCTTAGTTAATAAAAAATAAAAAATAATAACTTTTAATATGCTTATCTTTATAGTAGAATCCCAGAAACCGCATCCTATTTACCTATCTCTTTTTGGATCTTTTATACCGATTTTAATACAAACTATTTCCCCTGCATTCAGGCTATACGTTCTGTTACATTAACTTAAAGGTTATTTAAATCCGATCCATGATAAAGTCAAGCCCGTTAAAGGAATCCGTTGAAGAAATATTAAGTAAAGCCAATCGTCTGCACAATTTTATTAGCCAGGTCAATCAACATATTGTCCGGGTAGAGGATGAAGAAGAGCTTTTTCGTAATTCATGCAATATAGCTTTTGAATTTGGTAAATTCAAAATGGCTTGGATAGGGTTATTTGATGATGCGCAGGAGAGAATCACACTCACCGCGCAAAGCGGTGTACCTGCTAACATAGTTAAACTATTCACCAATGCACTCTTTAAAGCGGGCGGGCCGCAGGATCATGTACTGCAAACAGGCGAATATTATATATGTAATGAAGTTGAACTTGATCCGGAATTGGCAGAACTGCAGCTTTTAGCAATTGACCTGGGTGTTTCATCATGCCTGGTTCTCCCCATCAGGAGATCATGTGCCATCATCGGTACTTTCAACCTATATGCTGCTGCACCCGGGTTTTTTAATAACGAAGAAATTGCGTTATTGGAACAAGTGACCGAGGATATATCTTTTGCCCTGGATATGCTGGAAAATAATACCCGTCAAAAAGCAATTGAAGAATTGCTGGTTAATAATGAAAAGAAATTCCATCACACCCTTGATAACATGCTGGAAGGTGTGCAAATGCACGATTTTGATTGGCGGTATATTTATGTAAATGACGCATCGGTAAAATACGGCCCATTTGTAAGGGAAGAGATGATTGGGTTTACACTGATGGAAAAATATCCGGGGATTGAGCAAACGGACCTGTTTATTACCATGCAGCGCTGCATGAACGAGCGTGTAACCGAACACTTTGATACTGAATTCATTTTCCCCGACGGGAGCAAAAAATATTTCGAACTTAGTATCAATCCGATTCCCGAAGGTATCTCCATCCTCTCGGTTGACAGAACCGAGCAGAAGAAAGCAAAAGACTTGGTAAGGATCAACGAGCGGCGTTTTCGTACCCTGATAGAGAATAGTGCAGATATGATAACGATGAGTACGCTGGAGGGAGAAATATTATATGGCAGCCCGTCAATTACCAAGGTATTTGGCTATTCAATGGAAGAAATACCGCATAAATTTGCCATTGATTTCATTCATCCCGATCATCTGCAATCATATATAAAGAAAAGAAATAAAATACTCCAAACGCCGGGCGCGTCATTTTTTAACGAACTACCGCTCCTGCATAAAAACGGTCAATGGGTATGGTGTGAAGTCACCCTGACCAACAGGCTTCATGAGCCGGGGATTAATGCGCTGGTATCTAATTTCAGGGATATTTCTGAAAAACGAAAAGCGAAAATGTCCCGGATAGAAAGTGAAAACCTGGTGCAAACCATTTATACCGCCTCGCTGGATGCTGTTATTATTATTAATGCCGAAGGAATAATTACTAAATGGGATAAAAAACTGAAAAATTATTTGGATGGACTGAACAGGAAGTAACAGGTAAAGAACTTTCGGCTATAATTATACCAGAACGATACCGTGTACGGCATGACGAAGGAATTAAACATTTTCTAAAAACAGGGGAAGGTCCTGTATTAGGTAAGACTGTTGATATAAGCGCAATTAAAAAAAGCGGTGAAGAGTTTGATGTGTCATTGAGTGTCTCCCCTTCAAAGATAGATGGTGAAACTTGTTTTATAGGATTTATCCGCGACACTTCGGAAAAGAGGGCTATAGAAAAACAGCGTGAATTTGACAAGAATAACCTTAACGCCTTAATTAATAACACAACCGACCTGATGTGGAGCGTGGATCTCAACACCAGGTTAATTACGTTTAACAAGCCTTTTTTTAACCTTATAAAGCTTTGGTCGGGGAAAGAATTTACCCAAGGGGACGATATTTTTTCCGCAGGTTTTCCGCCTGATCAAACGAGCCGTTTTAAGTCCAACTATAAAAGGGCTTTCGCGGGCGAAACTTTTACAACAACTGAGCATACGGAATCGGTTGAATCATGGTCGGAAATATCCTACTATCCTATCCGTAAAGGAGATGAGGTAATTGGTGTTGCCTGTCACTCACACGATATAACACACAGAAAGAAAAATGAACAAAATCTAAAACGGAGTGAGAAAAGATTGAAGGAGGCTCAGGAAATAGCCCACTTGGGCAGCTGGGTATTAAATTTCAGCACTAATAAGGGCACATGGTCAGAAGAGTGCTGTAAAATATATGGCCTGCCAAAAGAAGAATGTATACAAACACATGAAAGCTGGTTAGCATTCATCCATCCTGACGACCTAAAACATGTACAGGGCGAAAGTAAGAGATCGCGGAAAACTTTAAGCGATATGGCTTTAAGTCATCGCATAATTTTAAAAAACGGAGCCATAAAGCATATTTTTTCAAAAAGCAAGTTTGAGCTCGATAAAAAAGGAAATGCTGTAGGGCTATATGGGATTGCACATGATGTAACAGCAAGGAAGCACGCTGAAGCAGAACGTGAAAAAATGACCGAGGACCTGATTCAGCGAAACAAGGAACTGGAACAATTCGCGTACATCATTTCACACAACCTGCGGGCGCCGGTGGCCAATATTTTGGGTACTACCAGCTTATTAAATGATACAGAACTAAGTGAGGAGGAAAAAACCATATTCAGGCGCGGGCTCAATGAGTCTGTTATGGGTCTGGACAATGTTATAAAAGACCTTAACCATATTTTAGAGACAAAAAGGGGAATCAACGAGATAAAAGGGCGTGTTTGTTTATCTGAACTGGTAAATGATATAAAGATGAGCATTAAAAACCTGATCGATACGGATCATATAACGATAGCATGCGACTTTAAGGCCATTGATGAATTGTTAACTTTAAAAAGTTACCTCTACAGCATTTTTTATAATCTCATATTTAACAGTGTTAAATTCCGCAAACCACAGGTGCCATGTATCATTACTATTAAAAGCCAGATCATAAAGAACAAGATCGTATTGACCTTTACTGATAATGGGCTGGGTATTGACCTACAAAAACAAGGTGACCAAATTTTTGGCATGTATAAGCGGTTCCACACCAATATTGAAGGCAAAGGCATGGGATTATTCATGGTAAAAACCCAAGTAGAAACTCTCGGAGGCAAGATTAGCGTAACAAGCGAAGTAGATAGCGGTACAGCATTCAAAATTGAATTTGAGCTGTAACTATATTATAGGACTGGTCGAGTATGAGTCCTATATTGATCTCTTTATCTTTAGTCACTTATAGTATTAAGAAAGATACTACTATTTTCAAACTATTCAATGTAACCCATTGATAATGAACGCTTTTTTACTTATTGTATCGGAAAATAATTTGATTATCAGATAGTTGTATTTATTATCCTTTGTAGGTAACCCACGGCTTTTAGTAACCGATACTAACCTTTATTATACTTATCTTTTCCTGCGATTTTCGGAATATAATTTTCAGTATGAAAATAGTAAGGAAAATTGTATGATTTTATATTTATCTCTACTTGCAATAAGTATCTCGCTCTCTAAAAGAATTCTGTACTCCGGCAGTAAAATAACGCGTTAGAGCGATTTTCTTCCCAAAAGAGGATTACAGTCCATTTTCAAGCTTTTTAGTTTAAAACTAATTTAAATGAATTTTTAAAATTTTTAAAAAATTGTATAGGGCATGGTCTTTAAGAGTCTGCGTAGGGGCGAACCCTCGTCCAAAGCTGAATTTATTTGCGGTCTAATTTTTTAGCAGTTTCCCCATTTCGTTAAACCCGGAAGCTTGTATGTTGATGAAGTAAATATCAGCCGGTAAAGCCGATACATCTACCTGAATTTGGTTGGAGCCGGCTGCGGCGTTAGCTACACGGTGACTTGCCACCTGTTTTCCCTTCATATTAAATATACCAATCTCTACATCCGACTGTTTGGGTAGTTGGTACCTGATATTGGCCGTTGTTGTAGCAGGATTAGGATAAATAGCAAATTTTACAGTTGATGCAGATGTAGCTTCTGCGGCAAGTTTATTGTTCTCCAACGGCGATGGCGTGCCCGAGGCATTGCGGATGATAGATAATACATTGGCTGATGAACCGGCAAGAGCTATATCCGGTTTGCCATCGCCATCAAAATCGGCAATGGCAACGCCTTGCGGCGCGGTGCCTGACGGCAGATCCCTTTTAGTAGCGAAGGCAATGTTGGCGCCGCTGCTTAGGTTTGGCAGTACAGATATTGAATTGCCGGTATTGTTGGTTACTACAATGTCTGCATGGCCTTCGCCGCTAACATCGCCTATGGCGGCGTAAGCAGGCTCGGTACCTGTAGTAAATGTTTTTACACTGAACGAGGACGCTGACATCGCGCCTTCTGAATAAATATTCATAATTACGCTTGTCTTATTGGTAAGTTTGTTAACCACAACAATATCTGTTTTGCCGTCCTTATTTATATCAACCGCACTTACCTGCTGAGGTCCGCCTTCAAGTGAAATATCCTTTTTTGCTGCAAAAGTAATATTAGCCGCCCTTGTCGCTGTGGTGTTTTGCAATATCGAAACAGAGTTGCCGGCGTAGTTGCTAACAATGATTTCGGGTTTACCGTCGCCGTTTATATCGGCCGCGCAAACGCCCGATGGGCTGCTGCCGGCAGTAAAGTCAACTCTTGCACCGATGTCGTACCAGCCACCTGTTTTAATACCGGGGAATACCGACACGGTATTACTGCCCGAATTGGCCACTATTATTTCGGGGATACCATCGCCGTTAAGGTCGGATATGGCCAGGGCCACAGGCTTCAACCCGGTTGTCAGCTGATACTGGTCCGAGAAAAGCTTCTCAGTGCCTGGCGAACTGGCAAAAAACGATATGGAGTTGCTGCCATAGTTGGCTGTAACTATATCCAAATATCCGTCAATATCAATATCAGCACTAATTACCGCGGCAGGGTTTGTACCCGTTGCATATTTAATACCCGAAGTGAACGACGATACACTCATTTTACCCGGTTCGGCTACCTTATTATAGAAAATGCTCATCGAGCTTTCACCACTGTTTGCTACGGCAACATCGGGTTTTCCGTCAAGGTTAAAATCGCCGATGGTAACACCCCTAGGTTTAAGGCCCGAGGTTAAATTAACCCGCGGGTCGACAGCCGGGGTACCGGATTCGAAAGTGACAGCAAACGAATTTTTAGAAAATCCGATAAGCCGTTTATCCGTATTCAACACACTTATAGGCTGGTAAGTAGCACCATAAGGGACACGTGCCATTAATTTTTTTACTGATGCAGATAGTATTTCTGCTTTTGCTGTTCCAAAATATACGATGTTATTTTGGGGCAGGGCATCAAAATGGTCGCCATATATGGTTATCGGCAAACCAGCCGGCCCCTTTTCGGGGTCGAAAGATGTGATAACCGGTGCCGACAACAGCGTACTGTTCACCAGTATCGAAATAGTTTTGGTGCTCGCGTTGGTAACGGCTATATCCGGTTTGCCATCGCCGGTGAGGTCGCCGGTGCTTACACCAGCGGGGTTTTTACCGGCTGCTATTTTTACACCTGCTTCAAATACGCTGTACAACTCCCTGGCAATACCGTTACGGTGTACCATAATACTGTCGGGGTCGCTTCCGGTAACAACCAGGTCCGGAAAGCCATCGCCGTCAAAATCAGACATGTCTATTGATGTGACGTCGGGCATGGTTGCTATACTTCCGGGTACGTAAAACATACCCGCGGTAAACTGGGAGGCCTGGGGGTAATTGTTGTAGTATGGCTGTACCGAGTAATTTGTTATGGCCACCAGGTCGTCACTGCCGTCAGCATTGAAATCGCCGCCGGTAATAGCTCGTACATGATAACCAATAAGATCAATTTTAGGGCTGAATGATGAAGCCTGTATTACGTCTTTCTCAAATAAGTTTTGAAACAGCGACATAAAAGAATCCTCTGAATTAGCTACTACCACATCGGCTTTGCCGTCATTATCAAAATCAGTAGCTACTATGCCT
>JBDSIC010000209.1:0-5588 GCA_039918195.1 Mucilaginibacter sp. | reverse complement strand
TATTTGTTTTATTATATCAGGCTGTTGCTGCAGCTGCACCGGTTATTACATCCTTCAGTCCTGCATCAGGTACGGTAGGTACGCTGGTAACTATCAATGGTACCGGTCTGTCTTCGCCTTCAAGTTTTAATATTTGCGGAAAGCCGGCTGTGGTTGTATCAAACAATGGTACTAAACTTATGGGTATGGTGATGCCGGGAGCGATAAGCGGTAGCATAACGATTACTACAGCCGGTGGCACAGCTTCGGCCGGGGGCAGTTTTACTGTAAATGCACCGGCAGCAATACCGATAGCGAAAGAAATTTTCAATATTGGAACGGAATTAGACCCGGAAAAGGCTTATGATATAAGTGTAAGCGCTGATGGAACTACTGCAGCCATTCCGTCTTCCCAAGATAATAATCAACAGGGTGGTGTATGGATATATGTTCGCAGTGGCGATACATGGGTAAGGCAGGGAAACAAATTAGTAGGTACCGGCAATACCGGACCTGCATGGCAAGGCTATGAAGTAGCTTTAAGTGCTGACGGTAATACCTTATTATCGAGCGGTCCGCAAGACAATGGTCTTCATGGCGCGGTGTGGGTGTTCAGCCGCTTAAATGGCGTATGGATACAACAGGCTATTTTAAAGGCAAATGATGAGGTGTCGCTTGGCTATCAGGGACTTGGAATTGCATTGAGCGCAGATGGAAATACGGCCATAGTCGGCGGCCCATGGGATAATAGTAATGTGGGTGCTGTATGGACTTATGTACGTACCGGCAATACATGGACGCAACAAGGTTCAAAACTTACTGTTTCAGATAATATCGGTAATGCAAGATTTGGCTTTTCTGTCGCCATAAGCGCCGACGGCCATACATTAATTGCAGGAGGTGCTTCTGATAATAATGATATTGGTGCCACTTGGGTATTTACAAATAATAATAATAATAATTGGATTCAACAGGGGCCTAAACTTGTTGGTTCAGGTGTTGTCGGCAGTCAAGCGTATCAGGGCGGCAATGTAAGCTTAAGTGCCGACGGAAACACAGCATTGATTGGGGGTTATCTTGATAACAACCGTAATGGTGCAACCTGGGTGTTTACACGTACGGGGACAACATGGGCCCAGCAAGGGAATAAACTTATTGGTGATCTAAACAATCTATTTGATCTATCATATGAAGGAGAAAGTGTTTCATTAAGCGCAGATGGCAACATAGCGCTTATAGGCGGATACGGCACCGATGGATTTGGTGCAGCATGGTCATTTGCCAGGAAAAACGGTATATGGACACAGCAAGGCCCTCGTATATACGATAAAGATGAACAGCAAGGATTTGGTGATGGTGTTGCATTAACTTCCGACGGCAAATATGCTTTTATATCGAAGAGCGGCGGTGCAAAAATATATTCCCTGAATACTCCCGCCCCCCAAATATTATCACTTACACCTTCATCGGGTCCGGTTGGCACGGTGGTGACTATGACAGGTACCGACCTATGGGCTACTACTGCTATCAAATTAGGCAGTAATTCTGCGTTGTTAACCTCAGTAACCGATACTAAAATTTCTTTTATGATCATGCCGGGAACTTCCACCAACCAGGTGTCGTTAACTACCCCTGCTGGTACTATCACAAGCTCACAAAAATTTACAGTAACCGCTACGCCTTACCCCATTCAGCAACAAGGTGCTAAATTAGTAGCACCTAATACAGGAACACAATTACAGGGTAATTCCGTAGCCGTAAGTGCGGACGGTAATACGGCAATTATAGGGGCACCTGCTGATAAAGAAAAGATCGGGTCGGCCTGGGTATATGTCCGCAGTGTATCCGGAGCCTGGACGCGCCAGTCGGGCCGGTTGATTGCCGGTGACATATCCGGATCGCCCGAGTTTGGCAGTTCAGCAGCTATCAGTGCCAATGGCAATACAGTAGTAATCGGGGCGCCCGCCAATGCCAATACAAGTAAAGGCGCTGCGTGGGTGTTCAATCGTAAAGGCACTAACTGGGAACAATATGGCTTACGAATAGGTGCGTCATTCACTTTTCCGCCTGCCTCTTTGGGTGCGGGCGTTTCGATAAGTGCTGATGGCAATACACTGGCCATGTTGGGTAGCACAGATAATAGTGGCATAGGCGCAGTTTGGATATTTACCTTCCAACGGGGCGGTTGGCGGCAACAAGGAGGGAAATTAGTTGGCACCGGTTACATTACCAGCTCAGATGCCGCTACTAATCAAAGTTACTCCACCGCTTTAAGTGCCGACGGCAATACTTTGTTATTTGGCCGGGGAAGCGACAACAATAAACAGGGCGCATTATGGGTATTTACCCGCAGCGGCAATACCTGGACCCAGCAAGGAAATAAAATTATTGCTACCGGCAATACCGGCGCAGCTCAACTCGGTTTTTCAGTAGCCTTAAGCGCCGATGGAAATACCGCTGTCGCGGGCGGGAAAACAAATAATAATGGTACCGGCGCTATGTGGGTGTTTACCCGTAATGGTACCATATGGACACAGCAAGGCGGCAGTTTACTCGGCACCGGCAGTGCAGGTGTTGCCAATCAGGGAACAGCGGTATCATTAAGTGCCGATGGTAACACCGCTGTGTCGGGAGGCAATCTTGATAATAATGGGATAGGCGCCTCGTGGGTATTTACCCGCAGCGGTAATACTTGGACACAACAAGGTGAAAAGCGGGTTGGCACCGGCAGTGTAGGGAAAGCTAACCAGGGAATATCTGTAGCATTAAGCGCTGACGGCACAACTCTTCTTTCCGGCGGAAACACTGATAATAATTCTATCGGTGCCGCCTGGGCATTCGGTATTACAAGAAAATCACAAACAGTCACATTAAGTGGAAATGCAACCGGCCTGCCTGTTTACGGTATGCCTGATATTACGCCAACGGTTTCGGCAAGTTCGGGATTACCGGTTACATTAAGCAGCAGCAATACCTCCATAGCAACCATTGTAAATGGCAAAGTCCATATTGTAGGTGCAGGTACAGTTACTATTACAGCTACACAGCCTGGTAATTACGAATATTTGCCGGCTTCTAAGTCAGTTACTGTGCCTATTGGTAAACGGCCGCTTATCGTTAAAGTAGGTACGCAGTATGGTTTGCAAGGATATCCCTTACCTAAATTTATTTTTACCTATACAGGTTTTATCAATGGCGATACAGTCACCAGCGTTACCACATTGCCGGTTGCAAGCACTATGGCTACCAACTCATCACCTGCCGGAAATTACCCTTTAACAATTAGCGGCGGAACCTCTGCAAAATACAATCTTAGCTATGTAAACGGTACATTCACTATCGCGCCGGTATCCTATTTTACCGCACCCCTACCAGTAAAAACTTATGGCGACGCTGATTTCTATGAATTTGGCATAAATGTGCCTAATGCCACATTCACAAGCAGTGATCCCTCGGTTGCAACAATAGTAAACGGGAAAATCCATATTAAGGGCGCCGGTACAACATCTATCAGCACGCAAAACGGAAGTCTCGGCATTTCTAAACCATTAACTGTGAATAAAGCCGTTTTAACAGTAACAGCTATAAATCAATCAAAGGTTTCGGGAACTGCGAACCCTCCTTTAAGCTATACAATAGGTGGCTTTGTTAATGGGGACAATCCTAATAGTTTAATTAAAAAACCTGCAATAAGTACTACGGCTACTACATCATCGCCTGCGGGTAGCTATCCAATAACGGTTAATGGCGGATCATCATTTAACTATGCATTTAAATATGTTAATGCAAGTTTGACCGTAAACCCTGCAACTAGCATTACAGTACCAACTACTGCAATGTATGAGCCAATTGTACAACAAGCTTTATCTCCTAACGGCGATGACATAAATGACATTTTGTTAATAGGAAATATTGAAAGGTATGCCGACAATCAACTAAGTATTGTAAATAGTAAAGGAGTGAGTGTCTTCAATATCACGGGCTACGATAATATAAGTAAGGTATTTAATGGACGGGCCGGTACCGGCGGCAAGATGCTACAGCCCGGCACCTATTTTTATAAACTGCAATACCGAGTAGAAGGGGTACTTAAAAGTAAGAATGGCTATTTTATTATTAAATACTAAGCCTACAACTTGGTCGCCTCTTGCAACTCGCTTTCTACGCTGTCATCAAAATACAGGCGGTATATCATCCACTCGTTTTTAGGTTTATAAAACATAAACGTATAGCGCAGAGGCTGTATCTCATGTTTCACTAAATATGAGTAGACCACCAAACTGATGCCTGCCTTTTTTTGTACGATGAGTTCTTTGCCCTGGTATTTGCCTACCACCTCGCGGGCCTTATCCATTTTACTGATCAACTCGCTAAATTTAGCAGGGTCGATATTTGGATTAGTTGTAAAAATGTTTTTCACTGCCGCATCTGAGCTTTCTTTGTAATCTTTAAAAAACTTTTCGATGAGTGGCATTACGGCGATAACAGGGCCCGCTGTTTTTACAGCAGCGGTATCCGTTTTTGTTTGGGCAAAGGCAGTGCTGCAAAATATAGTAGTTATTGTGGCCAGCACAATAAAAGTTTTGTTAACAGTAGGACGTAGGTAAAACATATCTTTTTTTATTTGCTATAAAAATAGTTAATCAAGGTTAAACTAAAAAGGTATTACAATTGATAAGGGTAGTTAATTACCTTTTCTTCAAAAATTCGGTACGCAAAACAATGCTTTTGCCATTGTTGGTGTTTTCACCAACAATCTTATCTTTTCTTCAAAAACTCCGTACGCAACACAATGCTCATGCCGTCTACCTTGCAATCTACTTCGGCAGGGTCGTCGGTCAGGCGTATTTTTTTTATTAAGGTGCCTTGTTTTAGGGTAGTACCACCACCCTTTACCTTCAGACTTTTTATAAGGGTAACCGAGTCGCCATCGTTTAGCTGGTTGCCATTGCTGTCTTTTACTATGATCTGGTCTTCCATATAAAATAAAAAAGCTCCGACTAATTTTAAAAATTGTCGAAGCTGCTATGATATTGTTTGTAAAATTACTTGGTTACGTACATCACCTCTTTAACCGCCTTAACCACTCTTTCTGGGTTTGGCAGGTATTCCTGTATCAGCGTAGGTGCGTATGGCAACGGTACGTCGCCACCGGTAATACGCAGGATAGGCGCGTCAAGGAAATCGAACGCGTCCTTTTGTACTTTAAAGGCTATCTCGGTAGCTATAGAGCCTAACGGCCAGCTTTCTTCAACCAACACCAAACGGTTGGTTTTTTTAACCGAGTTAATCACCGTAGCATAATCAATAGGGCGAACAGTGCGCAGGTCAATAACTTCGGCATGTATGCCTTCTTTTTCAAGCTCAGCAGCAGCGGCGTTAACCACCTTCATGATCTTGCCGAAACCTACCAAGGTGACATCGCTGCCTTCTTTGGTTATGTTGGCTTTGCCCAGTTCAATATAATATGTTTCTTCAGGTACTTCGCCTTTGTCACCGTACATCACTTCCGACTCCATAAAAATTACAGGATCAGGATCAATTATACATGATTTCAGCAGGCCTTTCGCGTCGTAAGGGTTCGATGGTACAACCACCTTTAAGCCCGG
>JBDSIC010000208.1:0-4915 GCA_039918195.1 Mucilaginibacter sp. | reverse complement strand
GCCTCTTAATACCATAACCAGCCCCGATGCAAAACCGGTATGTAACGATACCCGCGTTGATTACAATCCTAGAGCTGCCCCCGGTAGTACATTCAGGTGGTCCTTTGTGGCAGGTGCTAACGCCGAGGTAGTGCCCGGCCCCCAAAGCGGTACAAAAATAACCGACCTGATAAGGAACAATGACCTTGCCGGCCAGGATGTAATTGTGGTGTATACCATAATACCGGTTTTTGATGGTTGCGATGGTGTCCCCTTTACATTTACCGTAACCGTATCGCCAAAAACCATATCGGCAGATTTTACAGCAAGCGCTACCGAAGGCTGCGGTGCCACACTTTTAACCTTTACCAGTGTATCTGAATCAGCCACCAGTGTGTTTAACTGGAGTGTAAGTGATGGGGCTACATTTACAGGCCCCATTTTTCAGCATGAGTTTCAGCCCCAGGATGATGGAAGCGGCCGCGAGAAAATTTATGCAGTAACACTAACCGTGATAAATTCATGCGCAGCTGTCCCTCCGACAAAAACAATAGAAGTGAGGATAAGCCCGTCAACTCCATTGCCGTTGATAAGCGCCGAGGCAAGCGGCGCATGCGGTTTGGTTGACATCACTGCGCATAACTTATCACCAGGCACAAATGTGCGCTATACATTTTCGCTGGTTGATGAAACCGGCAACCTTATACAACCTGCCAAACCACCTGTAACTACTAAAGAAGATCAAATATTTACTGCGGTGCAACCTCCTTTAAACGGCACTCAAAATGTATTTGTAAAGCTGGAGGTAGAAGATAAGTGCGGTACAAAAGTATCCTCGCTATCGCCGCCAATAATTCTTACACCATCAGCATTGGTTAGCGATGTAACACTTGACAAAACCTTTATTTGCTTAGGCGAACAGGTAGTTTTCACCAATAATTCTACAGGTACTTCATTTGCATATAAGGTATATGTTAAAGGTGAAACTGTGCCATTTATCACTATCCCGGTAAATAACCGCGACGACCTGCCATTTGAATTTTCAAGCGCGGGCGACTTCGAGGTAAGTATCACGCCAAGCTCGGGCTGCGGCCCTGCGCCGGAATCTGTAAAGAAAGAAATTACAGTTTATGACGTGCCGGGAGCAGAATTTACCGAGGCTGTGGTTGATTGCGATAATTTAACACACCAGTTTACTGTTGTTGGCCCTGTTAACCCGGGGTATAATTACACATGGAATTATGGCGATGGCAGCCCGCTTGTAAATACGCCAAGCCCTGCGCCCCATACCTATGCGTCGAGCGGTATATACCCGGTTACGCTAACAGTTAAAAATGTGCAGGACTGCGGTACAACCGGCACGCCAAAGCAGGTAGTAGTAAACCCGGCGCTTATTGCTGATTTTAGTGTATTGCCGGCTGATACGATATTTATCCCTAACTACCATTTCTCGTTCAGGGACCAAAGCCAGGGGCTACCTGTAACGTGGGCCTGGAATTTTGATGATAAAGACAACTCATTAAGCACTACACAAAACCCTGAGTTCACTTATACTGCTGTTGATACAGGTTATCATAACATAACTTTAACCATAACTGATAATAATGGTTGCCCAAAAACAATTGTCAAAGTGGTAAAAATTACGGGCACCCCCGGTCAGTTATTTGTGCCAAACGCATTTATACCTACCAGTAGCAGTACTGCAATAAAAACTTTTGCGGCCAAAGGCAAAGGAATAAAAGCCTGGAAAATGCAGATATATAATAAATGGGGCCAGCTGGTATGGCAAACCGACAAACTAACTTCCGAAGGCGAACCCGATGAAGGCTGGGATGGCAACTACCAGGGGCAGCCGGCACCGCAGGGAGCTTATTTGTGGCAAATAGAGGCCACGTTTGTAAACGGCACCCGCTGGAAGGGCATGTCGTACCGTAATTCGCCGCCAAAGCGTACCGGGGTAATTAATTTAATACGATAATATGCTGAGAAATAGATATATATTATTCGTTTTTTTATTGTTTACAGGCAGTTTTTGCTTTGGGCAGGACCACCTGTATTCGCAATTTTTTAACAACCCTATTTACCTTAACCCCGCCCTTAACGGCCAGTTTGAAGGTAAATTTCGTTTTAGTATGCTTTACCGTAACCAATATACAACCGTACCCGGCAACTTTAATTACATATCGGCTTCTATCGATTATAATGTACCTAAGTTTGGCGGCGGTTTCGGGTTACTGTTCACCCGCAGCAGCGAGGGTTTGGCCTATCTTAAAAACAACAGTATTTCAGGTGTTTACTCCTACAGCGTTGGCTCGCAGGATTACGTATTATCGTTTGGGTTGCAGGCAGGCGCCGTAAACCGCGCAATTGACGAAAGCAGGCTTGTTTTTGGTGACCAGATAGACCCCTCGCTGGGCATTATCCCCGGCCAGCCCTCTTCCGCCGACCCGTTCCCGTTCGACAGCAAATTTTATTTCGACTCGGGTGCAGGTTTAAACCTGGTAGTGGGCGATTTTATGGTGGGCGCTGCTATGCACCATTTGAACAGGCCAAACCAATCGTTTACAGGCACGCCGGTAAAAGTGCCCATACGTACCACCGGCCACATCAGCTACCGGCTTGACCTGAATAAGGATGATAACTTATACGATTATGAAAAATCATATATCATCCCGTCGGTAGTGTTTTATAACCAAACAAACAGCTACTCGTACACAGCAGGCGTACAATACAAACGCAAAAGCGTTAACGCCGGGCTATGGTACCGCGGTGGAAAGGACGGGCCTAATGCCATTGTGCTATCTTTCATCTTTGATATATTTACCGGCGACAGTGGCAGCGAGAAATTGCGCCTGGGCATCAGCCATGATGTTCCGCGGGGAGTTAACTACGGAAATACCAGCGGCGCAACCGAAGGAAGCGTAGTTTACGAAACGCCCGGATCTGGCGAAAGCAATTATAAATTTAACGGCGCAAGGCGTTGTTATGAATTTTATTAAAAATTGTGTAACATTGAGTCCTGATTATCAACACTATGACCACCCATTACACAAAAAAGAAAAAGCTTGAGAACAAAAAAGCTCATGGAGGGGTATGGATGATTTTCGTCCTACTTGCTCTTTTTGCTATCATTATCTTCCGCGTAGCCTCATCAGGCAGCGCTTCAAACAGTATGTTTAACGGCCTGCCCACAAGCGATGGGGTTTACGAAGTCGCCAAAGAGTTTGTGCGGCCAACGCTACGGTCCAACAATGCCGAATTCTCTGAAGAGGGTTACGAGTTCGCCCAAAAAACCGATTCTATTTACGTGATAAGGTCATTCGCCGAAACCCCATCCGGGTCGGGCGACGGCTCACTTACAAAAGAATCTTTCCGTATCACCATGAAATATAAAGGTGGGACGGTATCCAACAAAGAAAATTGGGAAGTGCTTGACCTGAGAAGTTATTAGTGATTTGTCAGTTTTAATAATTACCTGCAAGTAACAACTTACAGGGTTTTTTACACTTGCTTTTAAATGTACGCAGCCAAATAAAAATAATTCTACTATTGATTAACGTTGATCTAAACACATGTTTGCCTTGTGTATTCAAGGTAAACCAAACCCAAAAACAGTATAAAAAACTTGTTTAAATTGTTTAAAGCATAATATACAGGTCATTATATCACATTTTTCTTGCATAAATAAAAATTAATGGCCTACTTTGCACAAATTTTTAAAACATAACAATACCAGCTAAAATGAACCAGCAAAGCTTATATAAGCCCGTTACAAGAGCAATTTTTGCTACTGTTGCCGCTGCTTTGGTTTCTGTAATATTTATATGTTCCCCTTCACGACGAAGGTTATTTATCCCCCGGGTTTAATTTATTGCTATTCTGCAAACCCACAGGAGTTTTATATTAAACTACCTCAACAAAAAACCATCTGATTACTAAGGCTGTATAAAGCCCATTATTTACGGTAATTTTCTATTTAAAATGACCATACAAGATTTTGATATATTAGTTGCATCGGCCCAGCATGTTGATTATGCCCAGCATATCTGTGATGAAATGGCCGAATCAGCAAAGGCGCGCGGCACCGGTATTGCCCAGCGTTCGCCCGAATATGTCGCCAATAAAATGCTGGAGGGTAAGGCGGTTATCGCCCTGCATAAAGACGGCACCTGGGCCGGGTTTTGCTATATAGAAACCTGGAGCCACGGCCAGTTCGTCGCCAATTCTGGGTTGATAGTTAGCCCTGAATTTAGGATGGTGGGCCTGGCTAAAGCCATTAAGCAATGCATATTTCAACTGTCGCGCAACAAATACCCCGAAGCCAAATTATTTGGTTTAACCACCGGTTTGGCTGTAATGAAGATAAACTCTGAACTGGGCTATGGCCCCGTAACCTATTCTGAGCTTACGCAGGACGAAGATTTTTGGAAGGGCTGCAAAAGCTGCGTGAACTACGATATATTGATGAGTAAGGACCGTAAAAACTGTATGTGCACCGCCATGCTGCTTGACCCTGCTGTAAAGCAGAAGGATACCGAAGACAAGGTGAAAAAGATAACCCACAAAGCCACCTTACTTGAGCGGATAGAGAACGCGTTAAGGGGCAAAAGTAAAATGTTAACCATGTTTGTTAGGGCTTAATTTTAAGCCATCGATATAAAAATATATGAAGAAAAAAGTAGTATTGGCTTACAGTGGCGGATTGGATACCTCCTTTTGCTGTATCTATTTAACCCGCGATCTGGGCCTCGAAGTACATTCGGTATTAGTGAACACCGGCGGCTTTAGCGAAGAAGAACTAAAGGGCGTGGAAGAACGCGCGTTTAAAATGGGCGTTACCTCGCACCATGTGGTTGACGAAACTAAAAACTTTTACGATACCTGCGTAAAATACCTAATATACGGTAACGTACTGAAAAACAATACTTATCCCCTT
>JBDSIC010000207.1:0-6652 GCA_039918195.1 Mucilaginibacter sp. | reverse complement strand
AAAGTAAATTACTACAAGTAATACTACTGCCGCTGCTATAAATAATAAGCTTTTGCTGTTCTCGCGTACAAAATTTCCCGTCCGTTTAACCGGTTTCTCTTCGCTCACAATTTTGGTATTCGCCTGGGTTGTCGACATTTCTATTCAAAAATTAAAGTTTGCAAAAATACAGTTTTCAAAGTTTTTATCAACACCTTTTAACTTAAATAATTACGGGCGATTTTTTAGGCAGATAAATACCGAAAGCAGCCCTGTATATGCTAAATTTGAAAGCTTATATGTATCTGCAGCAATTATCAGTAATTAATTTTAAGAACTACGCCGGCGCCGAACTGACTTTTAGCGAGGGGGTGAACGCGTTTTTGGGCAACAACGGGGCCGGTAAAACCAACCTGCTTGATGCTGTGCATTATCTTTCGTTGTGCAAAAGTTATTTTAACCCGATAGATAGTCAGCAGATAAAACAAGGGGAAGAGTTTTTTATCATCACCGGTACGTTTAGCAAGAATAGTAAACCCGAGGCGGTGGCCTGCTCGGTAAAGCGCAATCAGAAAAAACAATTTAAACGCAATAAAAAAGACTACCAGCGCCTGGCCGATCATATTGGTTTGTTGCCGCTGGTGATGATATCGCCGTATGATATAAGTATTATTATTGAGGGGAGCGAGGAGAGGCGCAAGTTTATTGATAATGTGATATCGCAAACGGATAACCAGTATCTTGATGAACTGATAGCCTATAATAGAGTATTAGCCAACCGTAACGCCCTGTTCAAACAAATTGCCGATACCGGGCGCTATGACCCCGACCTGCTGGAAGTGCTGGACGAGCAACTGATCGCTTCGGGATCTAAGATATTCCAGAAACGTAAGCTGTTTATGGAAAACTTTACCGAGGTATTTAATAAGCACTATAGTTTTATAAGCGATAATGCCGAACAGGTGCATTTGGTGTACGAGTCGCAGTTATTACAGGAGGATTTTGCCGCGCTGCTGAAAAAGACCCGCGAGAAAGACCGTGTGCTGGAACGCACTACCGCCGGCATACATAAGGACGACCTGCAATTCAGCATACATGGCATGCCCATGAAAAAGTTTGGGTCGCAGGGGCAGCAAAAATCGTTTTTAATAGCGCTGAAACTGGCCCAGTATAGCTATTTGTACCAGCAAAAGAAATTTAAGCCGCTTTTGTTGCTTGATGATATTTTCGATAAGCTGGATGATAACCGCGTTACCAAACTGATGCAAATGGTATCTAACCACGATTTTGGGCAGGTATTTATAACCGATACCAGTACCAGTCGTGTTAAAGAAGTATTTAAGGATATTGAAGTAGATATAAAACTGTTTTATATAAAGGAGGGCGAAGCAAATGGGCAGGACGAATGACAAATCATTAAAGGATGCCATTGAGCAAATGCTTAACGTTTATAAGATAAAACGTAAGTACGACGAAACTGCCATTGTAGCGCACTGGCCCGAGCTGGTAGGCAAATCGGTAGCCAACCGCACCAAAGAGCTATTCATCAGCGATAAAAAGCTTTTCCTGCGGATAGAATCATCTGTAATAAAAAAGGAACTGATGATGATACGCAGCCAGATCATTGAGAAGATAAATAATGAGGCGAAGAGTATACTGGTAGAGGAGATTATATTTTTGTAAGACACATCCTTCTACGTCATGCTGAACTTGTTTCAGCACCTCAAATGCAAGACTTAAACACCTTGTTGGGTCCCGAAACAAGTTCGGGATGACGGGCAAAAAAAAATCCGGACTTGCATAACAAGCCCGGATTTAAAATATTCTTTATTTCCTTAAAACTGCTCGAAAGCTGAGAAGTAAAAGCTGCCTTCTATCTGCGCGTTCTCGTCAGAATCTGAACCGTGAACGGCATTGGCCTCAATTGATTTTGCAAATAATTGACGGATGGTACCGGCATCAGCTTTAGATGGGTCGGTAGCGCCTATCAGTTTACGGAAATCTTCAACCGCGTTGTCTTTTTCTAATATTGCAGCCACTATAGTGCCTGATGACATAAAGCCTACAAGGTCCTTGTAAAAAGGGCGCGCTGCATGCACTGCGTAAAACTCGCCTGCTTTTTCGGGAGTTAACAAAGTGTATTTCATTGCGACGATCTTAAAACCGCCTTTAATAATATGATCTAATATTGCGCCGATGTGCCCGTTCGCTACCGCGTCGGGCTTTATCATGGTGAATGTTCTGTTAGTTGCCATTGTTAATTTGTTGATTTTGGCGCAAAGGTAAGGTTTTAATACCGCTTTTTAAATCATTTTTAATTTTTGAGCAGTGTTTTTGCAGGTATCGCTTGGTTTTATACCGTAAAATAACCCAATTTTATTTTACTTATTTGATTGATAACCAATTACTTTTTATTTTTACGTTGGATATCTACTAAATCAACCTCATGAAAAAGCACGCTGCCTCCATAACCTGTTTAATAGTATGCGCTTTGTTTTTTAACAGCTGTACAAAGGATAACGTAAAACCTGCCGAAAAACAACTGGCTAAGAAAACCCACGCCGGCCCGATAACCCTAACAGACGTACAGCCGCGCGTAGCGAAAATTTATAGCGCGGTAAGAATAAAAGGCACCAACTTTAGTGCCGTTAAAGAGGAAAATGTAGTAGAGTTTAACGGCGTACAGGCCATAGTTACGTACGCTACCGATACCATGCTGACGGTTACTTTACCCGGCACTGCCACAACCGGTAAAATTAAGGTAACGGTAGACGGGGCATCATTTACTACGCCATCTGATTTTAAGGTGCTTAAGCCTGTAAAGGATCTCACCGTAACTTTTGGCCCTACTACTTATATTACTAAGATAGCTTTTGACAAGGTTAGAAAAGGATATTTATTTGTGACTAATGGTGAGGGCGTTTTCCAGTTGGCACCAAACGGTACCATTACTAATATATATAATGCACCGCCGGATGAAACAAGCGGTGACACTACCTTTAACTACGCTATAGATGGCATTGCCACAGCGCTTGACGGTAATGTATATGCGGGACTGGAAAAGTATAACCCGGTAAGCTTTGCTTACGAACAAAACATCATTATAAAAATAACACCTGCCGGGGTATCTTCAGTGGCGGCAGGTGTAGGTTCGGGGCACCAGGATGGGGCCGGGGCTACCGCGCAGTTCAGGGCGATGAGCGACTTTACATCCGATTATTCGGGACGCAATTTATACCTGGCCGAAGATTACCTGAAGATACGCAGGATAAGCCAGTATAATAATGTAAGCACACCGGCCGAAATATCAAGCGGCGCACAGGGGAAACTGGCGGTTGATATCAACAGCAATATTTACTTCAGTAATGATGGCGTTATTAAAAAGATAAATCCTGCGGGCGTGATAACCAACGTGGCCGGGGGCATTGGCGGCAGCCAGGCGGATGGCTTAAAAACCGAAGCTCGGTTTAATGGTATTAACTCCATGGCGGTAGATATGCAGAACCTATACCTGTCTGATCTGCGGACCGACGATTATGCCTTTACCCTGCGGGTACTTAATAACGCCGGCTACGTAAGCACCATGACCCTGCCCGACCAGTTTTATGTATTAGCTATTGACCCGGTGTCTGACAAATTATGTACAGCCTTTGGCAATAGCTTAACCGTATATTCCTTTAAATAAGCAGTCTTGTTGTAACAATTTAACTGAAAAAGTACCGTTGTTGACAAGGTTTTAAAATGTTTTTACCATATATATCAATGGGTTGGAAAATTATTTTAGCTTTGCAGTCTTTTTTAAGTTAATAGATGTTAGATATAGCCTCGGTTGCAGCGCTTTTAGAGCAGCCACGTAAAATTGTGATAACGACCCATCATAAACCTGATGGTGACGCTTTAGGCTCGTCGTTAGGCTTATATAACTATCTTATACAAAAAGGACATCATGCCAAAGTTATCGCCCCTTCCGACTATCCTGACTTTTTAAGCTGGATGCCGGGCAACGAGGAGGTGATCATATACACGGACCACGTACAAATTGCTGAAACTTTAATAGAAGAAGCCGAAATTATATTTTGCCTTGATTTTAACGCGCTTTCGCGTATTAACGAAATGGGCGAGCCGGTACGCAACAGTAATGCGGTTAAGATAATGATAGACCATCATCTTGACCCCGAGGATTTTGATGATTTCAGGTACTGGGATATTAACGCCTGTGCAACGGCACAGTTAGTGTATTTATTTATTGCCGGTGAGTTAAATGATAAGGCGCTTATCAATAAGGATGTGGCGACCTGTTTATATACAGGTATTGTAACAGATTCAGCATCTTTCAGGCTGCCGAAGACAACCGCCGAAGTGCACATCATTGCCGCCGAGTTGATAACCGCCGGTGCAGTTAACTGGCGCATACAGGAGTTGATATACAACAGCTCTTCAGAGAACAGGCTGCGCTTTTTAGGGCATTGCCTGAGCAACAAGCTGGAAGTGCTTAACGAATATAATACCGCTATTATATCTGTTACGCGCGAAGAGATGGACCGTTACCATACCGAAACCGGCGATACAGAAGGAGTAGTAAACTACGCCTTATCTATCGCCAACATACGGCTGGCCGCTTTTATAGTTGAACGTAAGGACGAAGTGAAATTATCTTTGCGGTCCAAAGGCGATTTTCCGGCAAATGAGATATGTAAGAAGTACTTTAGCGGCGGCGGGCACCGTAACGCGGCCGGCGGGCGTTCTGATGAACCCCTTGAAGCAGTTATAGAAAAATTTAAATCAATATTACCAAATTATAAAAAGTTACTAATACAATAAAAATGAAAAAAAACCTGATGTTTTTTGCGCTTGCTGCAATAGGATTAGCAAGCTGTAAAGGTGGATTTAAAGAAGGAGCCGGCGGCTTGCTTTATGATATACACACCGATAAGGAAGGGCCTACTATTAAGGAAGGCGATTTTATGAGCGTTAACGTAGTCGCGAAAGATGACAAGGATTCGGTACTGTTCAACACCTACGATACCGGCAGGCCAATGCCATCGTTAATGCAAAAGCCACAGGCTAAAGGCGATATTTACGCCGGCTTGGGGTTATTAAGCGAAGGCGATAGCGCTACCATTAAAATAAATGCCGATTCGGTATTTAAAAAGGATCAGCCTAAACCTCCGGGCTTTAAAGGTAAATACCTTGTTTACCAGGTAAAAGTTGAAAAAGTTATCTCAAAAGGAAAACTTAACGATACCGTATTTAATGGCCGTATCAACGAATACTTTAAAACAGTATCTGAAGGGCTTAAAAAACGCGAGCCATCAATTATTTCAAAATACATTGCTGACAACAGCTTAAAAACAACCAAAACTGCTTCGGGCTTAAACTATGTGATTACCAAACCGGGCACAGGCGCTACCATTGCTGTTGGTGATACAGCTGTAGTTGCCTACACAGGTAAACTGCCTACAGGCAAAGTGTTTGATACAAGTGTAAAAGCTGATGCCGAGAAAGCAAAAATTGCTGACCCTAACCGTAAATATGAGCCTATCCGCATACCTGTTGGACAAGGCCGTGTTATACAAGGCTGGGACGAAGGTTTGCAATTGCTTAACAAAGGTGCAAAAGCGCTTTTTGTTATCCCGTCAAACTTAGCGTATGGCGAGCAGGGTGCACAAAATGTTATCCCTCCGTTTATGCCGATAGTATTTGAAGTGGAATTGATAGACATTGTTAAAGCAGATCCAAACGCGCCGAAACCGGTTGCGCCGCCTATGTTCCAGGCACCTGCTAAAAAATAATTTTAAAACCTTAGTAAAGCCTTCCCGCATACGGGGAGGCTTTTTTATTATGAAGACATACAACCTCTTACTGGTCCTGCTTTTTGTAGCATTTACTGCCGTGGCACAGCAAACCACACCGAAGGGTGCAACCTATACGATATTCACAAAGAACACCGGCGAGAAACTAAAGCTGGATGATGTGATCACCTTTGAAATAGAGCAACGTACCGAGAAGGATTCGATATTGTTTAGTACCTACAAGGCAGGTCACCCGGTACAAACCCAGGTAAAGGCACCACAAATGGTGATGGACCTGATGGAAATATTTCCGTTGCTTACCGTGAATGACAGCGCGCTGGTAAAAATCCCGGTTGACTCGATATTTAAAGGCCACGAGGAAAGTATGCCCCCGTTTTTGAAAAAAGGCAGCCAGATCATCACTGTGCTTAAAATAACCAAGGCACAATCGCTTACCGAAGCTATCGCCGAAAAGAATGCCCGGGATGAACAAATAAAAGGTGCCGAAGCTACTGATGCAGCTAAGTACATCGCTGATAAAAAACTGAATGTAATAACAACGCCAACAGGCTTAAAATATTTAGTAACCCTGCCATCGTCAAAACGCAGGCCGCAAAACGGCGATACTGTGCTGGTAAACTACATAGGTCAAACATTAGCGGGTAAAGTGTTTGACTCAAGTGTTGAAGCCGAAGCGAAGAAAGCCGGCCTGAGCCAGCCCGGTCGTGATTACGAACCGATACAGGTAATACTTGGGCAGGGCGGCGTTATTAAAGGCTGGGAAGAAGCATTGTTGCTGATAGGTGAAGGCGCGAAGGCAAAACTCATCATCCCATCGCAGCTGGCTTATGGCGAGCGTGGGGCAGGTGCGGATATTAAAC
>JBDSIC010000206.1:0-5167 GCA_039918195.1 Mucilaginibacter sp. | reverse complement strand
GCCGACAGCATCGGGTGTAAGGAAAGATTCAAGCACAAAATTCTTATCGTCGAGGTTTAAGTGCATGCAGGCATAATCAACCAGCGCGGCTTCATGTATGTTAATATACAGGCCGTCGGCGCTTTTCATCATCAGCGGGGTTTGTACGCCCGTTGGCGAAAACGTGGTTTGCGATACATTGGGTGTAACAGCAGCTTTCATTTTACCACGCACTTCAGATAGGTTGGAGGTTATGGTGCTGTATTCCTGGGTATCATAATCGCCCGGTACCCAAAATGCTTTATGGTCGCCGGCTAAGGCGAATTGCGTATGCTCCTCTTTGATCACAAAGTAGTTAAGGTTTTTTTGTGAAGGGAACTCATAGCGGAAGCCCAATCCATCGTTAAACAACCTGAAACGTATCAGTATATAACGGTTATCAACCGCCTTCTGGCTAAGGGTAACCAGCAGTTCGTTATAATGGTTGCGGATAGTTTTTACTTCGCCCATCACCGGATTCCACGATTCGTCAAACGTGGATTGCTTTGTATCCGTAATGGCGAACCCTTTTAAAAATGGAGGGACATCCTTGGTTTCAAGACCCAATTTACTGGGCTTTATGACCGCCTTCTGTTTGTATGATAACTCGTAAACAGGCTCACCTTCGGTGTTTACAGAGAATTTCAGGATGAAGTTTTTGTCCGGAGATGAGATCGCTTGAGCTTTAATGGTAACAGCATACAGCAATATAACGGCCAGCAGGTAAATTTTGCGCATAAAATACTTTATAAATGTTTTTTTGAATAATAGGTTGCTATCAATGGTTTATATCAGCAGCCCAAATTTTGTAATTATTTAATGTAATACCCACACCGTTAATAATTATTTAAACTGTTTTTGTTGATAATCAATATATTAACCTGATAACGAGGCGCTTTTTTTAAATTATTTTTAACGGCTGAACAAATATATTGTTAAAGAAATTGCCCTTCAGGAACTAAATCGTTTTGATAAATGACCTGTTTTAATAAGTTTGTACACAGATGATTGAACCCGTTTATAACATTTGCTGTATAGGCCATATTACCCGCGACAAGGTAGTGAACCCCGGCAGCGTAGTAAATATGCCGGGCGGCACCGCCTGGTATTTTTCGCAGGCAATTGCCCGTATGCCGGTTAACTATGGCCTGGTTACCGCTGTGGGTAATGATGAATTAATATACGCCGACCAGCTTCGGCACCTCAACGTCGACGTAACCACCTTGCCATGTGCACATACCGTCTGTTTTGAAAATAGCTATGGCGATAACCCCGACCACCGCGAGCAACGCGTTTTGCAAAAGGCGGATAGTTTTACCGTGGCGCAACTGTCGGGCATCCATGCCAAACTTTTTCATTTAGGGCCTTTACTGGCCGATGACTTTGAAGATGGCGTTATACAGCACTTAGCAGCGCGGAGCATGGTATCGCTGGATGTACAGGGCCTGCTGCGAAGCGTAGAGGATACAAGGGTAGTGCCTGCACACTGGCCGGCTAAAAATAAACTGCTGCCCTATATCCACACACTTAAGGTTAACGAGCACGAACTGGCCGTACTAACCGCGCAGCAAGATATAACAACGGGTGCCAAAATACTGGCCGGTATGGGCGTAAAGGAAGTGGTGATAACACTGGGCAGCGAAGGGTCGCTAATTTATGCTGATAGCGTGTGCCATACTATTGCCGCCTGCAAGCCCGGCATTTTTAAGGATGCCACCGGCTGCGGTGATACTTACATGGCGGGCTATTTATACAAACGCATACAAGGCGCATCCATACCCGAAGCGGGGCATTTCGCATCCGCTATGGCGGGGCTAAAGGCGGGTATCTCGGGGCCGTTTAACGGTACCGAAGAGGAGGTGAATAATTTCGCCCCGGCATAAAAAAAATTCATTTCTAAACAATTAGCTATTCTAATCATTTATAAGCGTGTGGGCGCGTGGTATTATTACACTTGCAGGGTTATTTTACACAACTTAAAAGCGGCTTATTATTAAAAAATGTATTTTTAACCAAATTTACAAAATTATCTATGTTTTATAGTTTAGGCAGGTACATACTTTTACTGCGTTTAAGTTTTAAAAAACCCGAAAAGTTCAGTGTGTACTGGGACGAAGTGATGCGCGAAATGATGTCGGTTGGTATCGGTTCGCTGGGTATTATCAGTATCATATCTTTATTTATTGGTGCGGCAACCACAATACAAATTGCTTTTCAGTTATCAAGCCCGCTTATACCGCGCACCATTGCCGGCAGCATTGGCCGCGATACCACTATTTTAGAGTTTAGCCCTACTATATCATCGCTTGTGCTTGCCGGACGTGTGGGTTCAAACTTTGCATCAAATATTGGCACCATGCGCGTAACCGAGCAGATAGATGCCCTGGAAATTATGGGTGTTAATGCTCCCGGTTATTTGATATCGCCAAAAATATTAGCGTCCATTACCATGGTGCCCATGCTGGTTATCGTTTCTATAGCATTGGGCTTAACGGGCGGTTATATTGCCTGTGTTATTACCGGCAGCATTAGTCCTGCTGACTATTTAATGGGCGTAAACGAGGGCTTTGACGGGTTAACTATCCGCGTTGCATTGGTTAAGGCTTTTGTGTTCGGATTCATCATAGCTTCGGTATGTTCCTATCAGGGTTATTACACTTCGGGCGGCGCGCTCGAAGTTGGCAAGTCGGCTACAAGCGGAGTGGTTTTTAGCTGCGTATGGATATTATTTGCCGACCTGATGATAACAAGTTTAATGCTATGATCGAGATTAAAGATATTTTTAAAACATTTGGCGATAACGAGGTACTCAAAGGCATCAGCGCTAAATTTGAAGCGGGTAAAAACAACCTGATCATAGGCGGCTCAGGCTCAGGTAAAACTACGTTGCTTAAATGTATCGTCGGTTTGCATGAGCCTACCAAAGGGCAGGTATTTTTTGGCGAGCAGAATTTTACCGATATGGATTTTACCGAGCGTGTGCCTATCCGAACCGAAATTGGTATGCTGTTCCAAAACTCGGCCCTGTTTGACTCCATGACCGTGGAAGAAAATATTATGTTCCCCTTGAACCTGTTCACTGATCAGTCAAAATCAGAAAAGCTTGACAGGGCGAATTTTTGCCTGGAACGCGTTAACCTGAAAGATAAGAACAAGTTGTACCCGGCCGAACTATCCGGCGGTATGAAGAAAAGGGTGGGCATAGCCCGCGCTATATCCATGCAGCCCAAATATTTGTTTGTGGATGAGCCCAACTCCGGCCTCGACCCAAAGACATCCATACTTATTGACGAGTTGATAAATGAGCTGACCGAAGAATATAAGATAACCACCGTAATAGTAACCCACGATATGAACTCGGTAATGGGTATTGGCGAGCATATTATCTTTTTACACCAGGGCCAAAAATGGTGGGAAGGCAGCAAAAAAGAAATTGCCCACACCGATAACAAAGAGCTGAACGACTTTGTATTCGCCAGTAAATTTATGCAGGCGGCGAAAGATAAAATATAATTAGTGAATTAGTGATTTGGTGAATGAGCGATTATTCAAGCTCTCTATCTGTGGGTGTAGCATAATCACCTAAATAATTATATTTGCAGCTTATTTTAATAATAAGAATGCGACAGGCTGAATAAAAACAATTCACTCATTCACTCATTCACTCATTCAGTCCATCACTCAATCGCTATCACTCAATAAAAGAATGATCCAACTACTTACACCTGCGCACTGGAAAGATTACGAGCTGATTGATTGCGGCGATTTTGAGAAGCTGGAACGTTTTGGCACCACCGTACTGATACGCCCCGAACCACAGGCAGTATGGAGCAAGGCCCTGCCCGAAAGTGAGTGGCAGCGGTTACAGCATATTAAATTTAAGGGCCGCTCGGCAACCAATGGCGACTGGCTGAAAAAGAACCCCAAAACACCCGACCGCTGGCATATCGAATATAAAAACGACGAGGTGGCTATAAAATTCCGCCTGGCGTTAACCTCGTTTAAGCATGTGGGTATATTCCCCGAGCAGGCGGTTAACTGGGATTACATCAGTCAAAAAATCAAAAAATTTAAAACGGACAGCCCTAAAGTGCTTAACCTGTTTGCCTATACCGGCGGCGCATCTCTTATAGCCAACGCTGCCGGTGCCGAAACCACGCATGTCGACTCGATAAAGCAGGTGGTTAGCTGGGCTAACGAGAACCAGGAACTTTCGGGCTTAAAGGATATCAGGTGGATGGTTGAAGATGCGCTGAAGTTTGTAAAACGCGAAGTAAAGCGCGGCAAAAAGTATAACGGTATCATCCTTGACCCACCAGCTTACGGGCATGGCCCCAATGGCGAAAAATGGAAGCTGGAAGATCATATTAACGAAATGATGCACGATGTGATGCAGCTGCTTGACCCTGACGAACATTTCCTGATACTGAACACTTATTCGCTTGGCTTTTCATCAGTTATTATTGATAACCTGATACGCAGCGCTTACCCCGAAGTGCAAAACCTGGAAACCGGCGAGCTTTATTTACAGGCAACGGCCGGGCCAAAACTGCCGCTGGGGGTGTTCGGAAAGTTTTGTAAAATAATAGGCGAATAGCTAAACCATTAAATTATATTTACAACAATTTGATATTTTAAATAACTGTCCTCTACCTATGAAAATCAAGAATTTTTTTCTTTTAGCCCTTGTCGCGCTATCAACGTTAACATTATTTTCTAACTGTACCGAGAGCGGCAAGGCCGGGAAGACTGACAGCGGTGCTGTAAAGGTTACCGAAAAGGGCGATACGATTGTTACCAATAACAATGCGCCGCTTGATACGGCGTTATACGACTCATTAATGACGAGGATGGCTAACGGCGATACTACAGGCAGGTGGCCTGTTAAAAAAGCGGCCCGTCCCTTACCCGGCGCTGTATTGCCGTTTAAAAGGGTAGTGGCTTTTTATGGTAACCTGTTCTCCAAAAAAATGGGTATACTGGGCGAAATACCGTCTGACCAAATGCTGGCCAAATTAAAAGGCGAAGCAAAGGCATGGGAAAGGGCCGATCCTAAAACCCCGGTTGTGCCCGCATTGCATTATATAGCGGTAGTTGCGCAGGGCGATGGCGGTAAAGATGGCAAATACCGTTACCGCATGCCATTTAA
>JBDSIC010000205.1:0-2908 GCA_039918195.1 Mucilaginibacter sp. | reverse complement strand
TCCTGCTGGCAGAGAATTTCTTTTTAAAGAAAGGCGATAATTTAAGCGTAAGGTTATTCACCGGTATACAACCAGCTAACGACGGTGACGAAATACCCGTTTCGGGCGCAGGCAAATTCGCACTCTACGATGGGTCGAAAAAAATTGATGTTGCGGCGCAGGCAACAGACACCGTTATAGCCATACAGGACTATAAAACGCTCAACTCCGGGTTAGCC
Source organism: Mucilaginibacter sp. (assembly GCA_039918195.1). Classification (GTDB taxonomy): domain Bacteria; phylum Bacteroidota; class Bacteroidia; order Sphingobacteriales; family Sphingobacteriaceae; genus Mucilaginibacter. Next base: position 2,690 of record JBDSIC010000205.1, on the reverse strand, counting down.
CTGCTGCAATTAACGCAGGCCCCTGTATTTAACGAAGTGGATAAAGACGAATATGAGCAGCACCTGACCGACGAAGGCAAAACCGACCTGGCCAAAAAAGCAGGTAAAAGCCGTAAGGTGATGATCAAAGAAAAATATACACGCTTTTTAAAAACACTGGTAAGGGTAGACAAGCCGGCGGGCAATGTTTACGAAAAACTACTGGGTGACGATTATGAGATCATCCTGAAGAACAACCCTTACAAATTAAACTATGGCGATGACATTACCGCCATACTCTATTTTAAAGGCAAACCTTTAGCCGAAGAGCAACTGATGTTATACATTAAAACCACTACCGGTAACATACACCCACAAAAATTAGTGACGGATGCTGAGGGCAAGGCTTATTTTAAATTAAGCCGCGAGGGTATTTACCTGCTGCGCTCGGCACATACTACTGTACCTGATACCAAAGATGCCGATTTTGAAACCCTATGGGCATCATATACCTTCGCGTTCAGCAGTGCAAATGAATTGCCTAATACCTACAAGGAATTTGGGTTTGGGAACGCGCATTAATTATCAATAATGTTTAAAACCGGAAGACTTTTAGCAATTCTCGCTGTATCAGGTATTTTACTTCAAAGCTGCGAAAGTGCTAAAATATTAACTATTGAAAATAGTACAGGCGAGGACATTTACATCATTACAAGACCAGAAATACTGAATACTTTTGATCATCAAGACAGCCTGGCGAGTGAGAAAACATATCGCCTTCTATCTGACAGTTCATTATATATATACACACTTGTTGGCAATACTATACCTTTTCAACATAAAATAAAAGAAAAGGAACTTACTATTAATTACATGCAGATCATTACACCGCTTGATACCATTATCGCGAATAACACAAGTGAAATTATAGAACTATTATATAACAAACCACTGAAAAAAAGTTACAGGAATGGTAGGAAGAACCAAGGAAGCTTTATAACATTACTTGGCCGAAAATAAGGCTTACCGCAAGGTTTACAATAACTTTTCTCATCAGCAGATGTATTATTTTTCGCTTTTACCCTGTTCTTTCCACAACTCGCTAAACGACTTGCTTGCAATTTCCGGCAGATCCCGGTAATGGCCCCAGGTTTTGCTGAAGGACATTTTCATAAACATATTTTTAGTTTTCCCGCTGAAGAAATTGGTCATACTACGGCTAAGCATAGCCTTTTTCCAGGCAAACCAGCCCCATTTTTCTTTTTTGTCGACAAGTCCTTCCTTCACCGCATCGCGGCGGTTAAGCAGCAACATTTTATGGATGTCTATTTTTACCGGGCAAACCTCGGTGCATTTTCCGCACAGGCTTGAGGCATAGCTTAAATGCTTAAAGTTTTCCATACCCTCGGTGTGCGGTGTAATTACCGAACCTATTGGCCCGCTGTAAGTGGTTTGGTAACTGTGGCCGCCAATGTTTTTATAAACCGGGCAGGCGTTTAAGCAAGCACCGCAGCGGATACAGTACAGGCCCTGCCGCTGCTCTTTTTGGGCAAGCAGGTTGGTGCGGCCATTATCCAGCAATATCACGTACATTTCTTCGGGGCCGTCGGTTTCGTTAGGCCGGCGGGGGCCGCTTAAAATGGTGTTGTAAACAGTAAGGTTTTGCCCTGTGCCATGGGTGGCCAGCATGGGCCAAAACAGGTCGAGGTCGGTAAGTGTAGGGATGATCTTTTCGATACCAACTATGGCGATATGTATTTTAGGGAACGAGGTGCTCAAACGGGCGTTACCCTCATTCTCGCTGATGGCGATGCTGCCGGTTTCGGCAATTAAAAAATTAGCTCCTGTTATGCCCACATCGGCTTGCAGGTACTTATCGCGTAGCAATTCGCGGGCCTTTTCGGTAATTTGCTGCGGAGTAAAATCTATCGGGGTACCAAACTTATCATGAAACAGCTGCGCGATATCTTCTTTCGAAAGGTGCATCGCGGGCGTGATGATATGGTAGGGCTTTTGCCCTAACAACTGAACTATATATTCGCCCAGGTCGGTTTCCAGGCTTTCTATCTGGTTACTTTCTAAAAACTCATTGAGATGAATTTCTTCGGTAACCATCGACTTTGACTTGACCACGGTTTTGGCACCTGCCTTTTGCATAATGGCCAGTATCTCGCGTTGCGCTTCTTCGGCATCATTGGCCCATATCACCTTGCCGCCGCGCCGCTGAAAATTAGATTCAAACTCGGGCAGCAGCTTGTCCAGAGTTTCCATCACCTTCCATTTGATGACATGCCCCTTTTTTTTGGCGGCCTCCAAATTGGCAATACGCGATAAACCCCGCTCAACCGACACCTCGTACCTGCCGATATTATGGTTAATGATCTGGCGGTGGCGTACGTCAAATGCCTTATCCTCAGCTGCTATTAAAAATTCGTCGGCCGTGTTACCCATAAAGCTAAATTAATCAGAATTTGCAGAATTTTAGAATTTACAGAATTAAAGTATTACCAACCCCGACCCCTTGCAGTTGTTCTCACTTGCAATCACAAAAAAGGTGTTGGTAAGGACACCAACACCTGTTATATTTTAAGGATTCTGAAAATTCTAAAATTCTGTAAATTCTGATTCAGACAATATGAATGATGTTAACTTTGACATGCCGGAAAAGAATAAACAGTATGTACGTTAATAAAAATAGCGTGTTTAATGGT
>JBDSIC010000204.1:0-9573 GCA_039918195.1 Mucilaginibacter sp. | reverse complement strand
ATAATAGGGGCGGCCATTACGTCAACCGATATTACTGAGCGTAAAATGCACCAGGAGCAGATAAAATCACAGAATGAGGCGCTTACACGTATCGCCATTATTCAATCGCATGAGTTGAGGCGTCCAGTAGCCTCGTTACTGGGCATCATGGAACTGATAAAAATGGACCAGGCCGATAACGTAAGGAACGAACAGGAATACCTGGACATTATGCAAGCCACCATTAACGAGCTTGACGAAAAGATACGCCTGATCGTGAAGGATTCGGAAGAGACCATACAAGGCCATCTATCCATAGTAGCGTAGTATTTTATTCCTTAAAGTGGTATCGCGATAGCGGCATATTTTTAATATTTGCTGTTATACCGATTATTATGCCTAACTTGCGCACTTTAATAAATAACAATATAATGCAAAAAGAAGGAACAGTAAAATTTTTCAATGAAACAAAAGGTTTTGGTTTTATTACACCAGCTGCTGGTGGTCAAGACATCTTTGTTCATTCAACAGGTCTTATCGATGAAATCCGTGAAAACGACAAAGTAGAATTTGAAGTTGAAAACGGCAGAAAAGGCCTTAATGCGGTAAATGTAAAAGTATTATAATTATAATATACCATTAAATCGTACAAGCATCAGCCCAAAAGGCTGGTGCTTTTTTTATGCCCTTTAATTTACCGTAAGGCTTTCTGTTTGTGTAGTGTGCGCGCTAAAATAGCCCAGCGCGCCATTGCTTACATTTGATGGCGGGTTACCCGGTGTTACGCCGCCGCCCGGCCCGTTTTGGCTTTGCTGGCTCAAGGTGAACCAGTATTTAAATACGGCATTATCAATGCCCTGCATTTCAACTTCTACCTTATCGCCCGAGTCAAGTTCTTCATTGTCTTCATCGCTGCCGTAAAACAGCTGCTCTTTAACCTGGTTGCCATCCTGCAGGCGGTCGTTATTGGCATAAACACGTTTGGTTAATTTGTTATTAACCTTCATAATATAGCGGTACTGGTTGGCTACGCCGGCCGGGTCGGTAAAATGTACCGATACCGTTTTAAGCTCGTTGTTGCCAAAACTGATCTTAGTGATGCTTAACGAGTCCAGCGGTACATGCGCCGGCATGGTAGAACTGGCTGTGTAGGTCTTGTCGCTTACTTTCACATTCATGGTATACGTACGCCCGGCTACGCCTTCCAGCGGCCCAAAGGTGTATAGCCCCGGCTGCGATTCGGTAAAATTGAACGAGTTGCCCTCATTGTCGCTCACCACAACATCAGCCCCGGTTACAGGTGGGTAAGTATTATTTTGGGTGTATGGCACCGACTGGCTCAGCTTAATGGTTTGTATGCCTTCTACATCGGTAATGTTGCCCTCTATCACCAGTTGGTTGGGCGATTCCTTAATATCTACGTCTATCACCTTTTCGCACGAAGCAAACAGGAGTACCGTTGCCGCTAATAAATTGATATATAAAATGTTCTTAAGCATGTCAATTAAAAATTAAAGTTCCAGGTTACGGATGGTATAATGCCGAATAAAGCTATCTGCACGGCTTCGGTACGGTTAGGATCATCCTTTTTATCCCTGAATTGTATAGCGTAAGGGTTGTGCCTGTTCAGCGCGTTATAAAGGCTAAATGACCAGCTTGAGCGGAATTTTTTAGACTCTTTTCCCTTCAGCGTAGCGGCTATGTCAAGGCGGGTAGTGGCTGGCATACGGTTGGCATTGCGCTCGGTGTAATAGTAAGTGGTTAAGCCGTCCAGGTTGTATTTGCCGGCGGGGTAGGTTACCGCGTTGCCCGTGCTGTATATATAATTTGCCGATACCGACCAACGCTTGCTTAGGTTGTAAATACCTACTAAGGCAAGGTCGTGCGTGCGGTCCTGCCTGGCAGGGAAGTAGCTGCCGCTGTTCAATCCGTCAAACTTACGCTCGGTGCGAGATAGGGTGTAGCTTACCCAGCCGGTTAGCCTGCCCTTGGTTTTTTTGGCATACAGTTCAAGCCCATAAGCGCGCCCGGTACCATATATCAGTTCCGATTCTACATTGCCGTTAGCGATCAACTCAGCGCCGTTCTTGTAATCTATCTGGTTTTGCAGCCATTTGTAGTATGCTTCAGCCGAAAATTCGAACGTATTGTCTTTAGCATTCTTAAAATAACCCATAGCTACCTGGTCGCCAACCTCGGGTTTAATGTTGTTGCTGCTCATCACATACTGGTCGGTAGGTGAGCTGCTATTGGCGTTAGTAAGTATGTGTATGTTTTGCGTATTGCGGTTATACGATGCCTTAATAGAGTTCTCTTCGTTAAGGCTGTAGCTGGCCGAAAGGCGCGGCTCGGGATAAAAATAGCTTTTAACAAACTGGCCGCTGCTATAAGTTTTTGAAGTAGCAATTTCGCCTTCTGCATCATAAGTATTTATAACACCCGGCCCTATCAGCGAGAAACCGCTGAAACGTACGCCATATAAAAAGCTCAGCTTATCGGTTAATTTCCATTCATCCGAAACATACAGCGCGGTCTCAAGGCCGTAGCGGTTCTCAATAGACTGCGGGTTGAAGCTGGATTTGCCTGATGTGGTAATATCCGACGGCGCTATGCGGTGGTGTGTGCCCTGGAAACCGAAGCGGATAATATGCTTATCGCTAAAGTATTGCAGGTCTTCCTTAATATTAAAATCCCTGATGAGCGAAGTGACGCTAACATTATTGTCCTGGTCAAGCAGGCTTATGCTGTAATTGTATTTGTTGTAGATAAAGGAAGTATTGGAAAACAAGCGGCTGTTAAATACATGGTTCAAGCGTATGGTTGCCGTGGTATTGCCCCAATCGTTTTCAAACAGGTTTTTTATGCCGATGTTATCCTTGCCAAAATAACCAGAAAAATAGATGGTGTTCTTATCATCAAACTTGTAGTTTATTTTGGCGTTGATATCATAAAAATTAAGCGTATTGCCCTTAATGGCCGAATCGGGCGAAGCCTTCAATAAAAAGTCGATATACGTACGGCGCGCGCTGAACATGAACGAGCCCTTGTTTTTTACTATCGGCCCTTCGGCTTTTATGCGCGAGGCGATAAGCCCGATGCCGCCTTCAAAGGCAAACTCCTTATTGTTGCCATCCTGCATTTTTACGTCAAGCACTGATGATAGTCGCCCCCCGTATTGCGAGGGCATACCACCTTTGTACAGGCTCACATCCTTAATGGCATCAGCATTAAAAGTGCTGAAAAACCCTAACAGGTGCGATGAATTATATACCGTAGCCTCGTCAAGCAGTATCAGGTTTTGGTCGGCAGCGCCGCCGCGTACAAAGAAACCTGTAGTGCCTTCGCCGCCCGATTTTACACCCGGCAACAGCTGTATGGTTTTCAGCACGTCCTTTTCGCCGAATATAACGGGTATGTTGTCTAAATCCTTCATGTTCAGCCTGTCCAGCCCCATTTGCGGACTGCGCACATTCTCATTCTTGCGATCGCCGGCGCTTATTACCACTTCCTGCAGTTCCGAGCCGCCCTGCAACTCGATATTGATGCTTAAGGCAGCTGTTAAACTTATTTTTTGTGTAGATATTTGATAACCTGTATAAGTAACGGTGAGGTCGTATTCGCCATCCGCCTGCGTAAGGGAGTAAAATCCGTAACCATTGGTAATGGTAACCGATTGCCCGGCAGCGTTCTGTATGCGCACATTGGCACCTATCAATGTTTCCCCGGTGGCGGCGTCGCGCACGGTACCGCTAACGGTGTGCCGCTTTTGTGCCAATACGGGCGAAATGAACAGGATGGTAAAGAGGAAGAAAAGGCTAAAAAAGTATTTGTTTTGCATGGAACGGCAAAAGTAAAAAAATTAAAGTATCTGAATTGATAACGCGTATTTCGCGTTTATAAGATGTGGCAGAGATTTTTTTGTTACAAATATCCTCACAAATTACCTTCAATGCCAATTAAACCAATCTTTTATAATTTTGGGGGCATAACAAAAACAGCAAGCCTGTAACCAGGGTGCTATAAGATAAAAATGGTGCAATAAGTACTTTACTTGCTGCTTTCGCCCGGTTCCCAAAGTTCAATTTTGTTTCCTTCGGGATCATAGGCCCAGGCAAATTTGCCTATCTCATCGTTGTGGGTTTCATCATCAACACGTACACCAGCGGCTTTTAGCTGCTCAAGCAGGGCATCCATGTCGCTCACCCGCAGGTTTATCATAAACTGCTGCCCGGCATCGCCAAAATATTTTGTGTCCTGTTTAAAGGGGGCAAAAACAGTGGGGCCTTCGGCTTGCCGCCATGTTTCGCCGCTTTGCATACTGTTTATGCCAAAGTGCTCCTCGTACCATTTGCCCAATGCGGCCGGGTCCTTAGCCTTAAAGAAAAAACCGCCAAAACCTGTTATTAATTTTGCCATGATGTTGATTTTCAACAAAACTACAAATCTTTAGTAAACTGTATGGGGGTTAACGTAACAATTAGCAGGGTATTAATGCAAACCGGGCAATATATAGCACGAATATTTTGGCAGGGTTAATGTTAGGTTAAGATAAATATAAAAGTATGAGTTCTGCATTTGTAAAAGAGGGAGAATACCAGCGGTTAGAGGATGTATCGCCAACACTAAACGCGCTGATGATGCACCTTACCCGCGAAAATAACGGCATACGGGTTTACGAAAAACGTAATAACTACGACGCCAGGCAGGGCCGGGATGTTTATGAAATGACCGATGGCTTAAGCTACGCTAAAACTGATGAAGGCAAGTGGTATATTGTTTGGGTATAAGTATAAAATATCGCCCTTGTGTTGCCACCAACAGTTTAGTTTATTGGGGCAACGCAAGGGCGATATGAATTTATATAAAGCTTACCTTATTTAACGCGTTTGTCAGGTACTATACATTTAAACTTAGTCAACAACTATATTACCTATCTGGTCGCCGGTAAATTTCCAGGTTGTAGCGGTTCCTTTTGCAATATCGATCAGTTCACACTGGGTAAAGTCGTCAGGAGAGCCTTTTGGACCGGTAAATTTGCCATAATATACAAGGATATTTTTATTCCCGTTAACCCATAAAATATCAATAGGCCTTACTAAATCACCTAGGTTAACGGTGTATACCTTGCTCAAAGTAGCAGATTTAGACATCTCTTTTACTTTTATCTCATACTGGTGATCGGACAACCGGTACAAACACGCCACCTTACTGGCGTCAGCAGATACTGCAATGTCATTAACGTCCATTATCTCGGCGGCGTTTAGTGCATAAAAGCTATCAGCTTCTTTAAATACGCCGTCTTCAAGCTTCATAAAATAACCGGTAGCGTCTAAAATGCCCTTACCTTCACTGCTTATCATCGTTTCAGTGATGAACCCGCCGTTAGGTATACCGGTTAGTTCCTTGTCGTTGCTTCCGTCGGCATCTATTGTATACGTATTTGTTGAAATGGCACCGCCTACAAAAGTGCTGGTGCGGTAAAATATCTGTTCGCCAACACCTTTTATAAAAGATATATTAGTACCGGCCGGGATGGTTTTTAAAATTTTTTTCCCCGAGCCGTCAGCATTGACTATCCTTATTGTAGTGCCGTCGAGATACCCGGTTGTGTAAGTGTAAACAACCTGGCCTTTGCCCGGTATGGTAGTTAAGTTGCCAATATAGTTATTGCCCGATTTAATGTCCTCATCAACAACCAGCTTACGGTTGCCGCCTGTTAGGTCTGTTTTGTACACGCGGAAGGTATCAGCATAAAAAACAGTGGAATTTGTGCCTGAAGGATTTTCGGGTTCCGGTCCTTCATTTTTTTTTGAGCAAGCCACTAAGGCTGATACCAGTAATGCAGCTAACGTTAATTTTTTTATCATAGCGATTTTTAAATTGATTTATAGTCACAAAGAACTTCTATCCCGGCGTTGGGGTCAATAACGCATATGTGGTATTTTTGTCAATTAGGTGAACGACCGCCGACATGAATTAACTTTTTATAAAATAATCTAAACCAACGCTATACTATGTTGTTACACTTATAACATCAACATAAAAGAAAGAAGGAAAAGATATGAAAGATCAATCAAAATTAATTGCGGCGCTTTTATTAGGTGCAGCAGCAGGTGCGGCGGCGGCTTTGTTATTAGCCCCTGATAGCGGTAAAGCTACAAGAGAAGAAATTGCTGATTATTTTAACGAGCTGGTTGATACTGCCAAAGAAAAGGCACGTACCGCGGCCAGCGAAGTAAAAGAATACGGAAGCGGTATTGTCGACAAGGCAAAATCAAAATTCCAGAATGCTACCGACGATGCCTCAGATTATACTGATACATTAGTTGACAGCGCACGTTCAGAGGCAGGCGATGCTTTTGCAAAAGGCAAAAACAAGTATGAAGATGCGAAAGCAGCTGTTAAAAGCAGTGCCAACAATGTAAACAACAATATACAAGGCGCATAAGCTAAACTATATATAACAAAAAGACCCGGCTAATTTAGCCGGGTCTTTTTGTTGGTGTAATTCTGAGCGGTTTAGCTTCACCCATTAAAGGCAGTGCAATTTGCAATGCCATACACACCCCTCTCCAATCGGATAGGGTTGCACAGACAGTGCGTATACTACAAACTTTATGTGTGAGGCTGCTACAACTTAACACTATTATTACTCACATCAGCATCCATAAAAATGCCGCCATCAAGTTTAACGGTGCTTACAGTTTTGCCGGTTTTTATAGCAACGGCAGCCAGTTTTTGATTAGCCTGCCATACGGCCGGTGTTTGGTGCAGGCTTTCTGTTGTACCATCGGTGTACGTTAGTATCACATCAAACGGCGCGGCGAACCCGCCTATATTTTGTACCGATACGGTGTAACCGCCTGCGGTTTTTGTAGCACCTTGCACAGCCAGGTCTATATAGTAATTGGTAAAGAACCAGTTATTAAAGTACCAGGTCAGGTCGCGGCCGGATACATTGCTCATCGAATTAAAGAAATCCCAGGGGATAGGGTGTTTGCCATGCCAGCGGTCCATATAACCGTGCAGGGCTTTTTTAAACAGGTCATCACCCAGCATATCCTTAAGCCCGAGGTAACTTAACGACGGTTTTACGTAAGCATTATTGCCGTAACCGCGCGTTTGTTCGTTAGACGGGGTGATTATAGGCAGATCCTGGAAGGTAGCGGTGCTGTTTATCCAGCGCTCAACCCTGAATTTTTTATATAGCGAGTCGGCTTTGCGCTTGCCGGCTATGTCTGTCCCTATCAATAGTTCAAAAGTTGTCGCCCAGCCCTCGTCCATAAAGGCGTACCGTGTTTCGTGGATGCCCATGTAGAACGGCATATAGGTGTGCGCAATTTCGTGGTCCTGCACAAAACGGGTAAAGTCAGGATCATCGTTATGGCTGTCGTTGCACATCATCGGGAATTCCATATCCGCCAAACCCATCACCGTAGTCATTTTAGGGAAGGGGTAAGGCACACCCGGCCAGGTAGTTGATAACAACCTCAAACTCTGCCTGCCAAACTGCACCGCCTGGTGAAAATCAGCCGCCGAATCAGGGTACACCGCCTGCATACTGGCGCGGCGCTTGGTTTTCGGGTCTACAATTACGCTGGCAGCGTCCCAGTTGTAATGGTCGCTCAAGGCGCAGGTAACATCGGTAATGTTGTTGGCCGTCCAGGTCCAGGTGTTTAGCTCATTTTGGGTAGTGATATTCTTCTTTTCGTAATCCTTAGGCGTAGCGATGTTGATGGTCGCATCGCTGGTGTACGATTTTTCCAGTTTTTTGGCGTATTCAGGCTGCAGTACCTCTTTTGTATTTTGCAGTGTGCCGGTTGCCCATACCACGAAGTTTTTAGGCACCTGTACATTTAGTACATAGTCGTTAAAGTCGTTATAAAACTCCTGCCTGTCTAAAAATTCAATGGTGTCCCAGCCTGAGTAATCGTCATACACAGATACCCGTGGGTAAAAGTAAGCCAGGAAGTAAGTGGTTGGGTCAAGCATACCTTCGCGGTTGCTTTCAAGCGATAGCTGGTAATGCCAGTCGATATCAAGCACTACCGAATCTTTAGGCAGCAACGGTTTTGGTAGTCTCACGGCCCTGTTAGTGCCTGGTGTTGCATTGTTATACCTTACAGTTTGCCCGCCGGCTAAAAACTTATCAATCTGTACACCGGGGGTAAGGTAGCCTTCGGTATCGGCAACTTGTTTTGCCGCGCCGGGCCGGTGGATGTTCAGTATCATCTTCATATTCAGGACTGCCAGCGTATCGGGACTGTTATTGTAGTAAACGATACGCTCGGTGCCCTTTATATTGCGATCGGGTGGTAGGGCGGTAATGGTAATGTTGTATTTGCCGTGGTTTTGCCAGTAGTTTTTGCCGGGCATACCGTCGGGCGAGCGGGTTTCTTTTTTAAATGCAGCGGTAATATCGCGTGGCATATAAAGGCTTTGCGCCTGCGTTTGTACAAATGCGGCCACCAAAAAAGCCGCAGGGATAACTTTCTTAAATTTCATGAGGTTTGTCAGTATTTACAGCAAGGTAGCTATAAAATACCTAAACGATAAGCGGGAATCACATTTTTTACTTACGAGTGGTAATATTCCTCGTTTATTAACATGAAGAGATTGTCGTTATCAACCGATTCGTCAAAGCATTCGGTTAATAGCTGGCCGGCGTCGGTAAAGTTTAAAGAGGCGGCCAGGGTTTTGAGGTGGCGGCAGGCCATTATATTCACATGCTCCAATAACTGGATGTACAGGATAATATCCGTATCGGTAAATATGGACATGGACTGCTTTTCATCAAGGCAAAACTTATCCTTTACAATTGATTTAAGCGGGTTGCAATTTTCATCCGAAGGTGTTTCGCCCAGCATTTGGTAGATATCGTCCATTCGCTGTATTTGTGTTATTATATCGCCCTCAAATTCCTCTAAAGCCAGCTGTAAACTCCTGAATGATGCCAACGTTGTCAGTTCGCCAATACCTTTTGCAATATAACATTTGCCAAAGTAAAGCCTGTTCAGGTTATGGATGAATACCTGTTTGAGTATGTCGTGGTTTAAACCTTTAGGCGAAACGTGATCTGTCATGGCACAAAAATTAATCGAAAGCTAAAACATAAAAAGGCTGGTGCGTTATTAGAGTAAAAATAGGGTAAAAAAATCAATATATAAATATTTAAGTGGTGAGTGGTCAGTGGTGAGCAAACATTGGTGAATAATAAGTACAATCCTAATTACACCTTTCGCCTTTACCCATCACCAGTGACTACTGACCATTCACTACTCACAAACAAAACTCTTACCTTTACGCCATGAAATATAAATTAGGTGATTTTGTGCGGTTTGTTGATGAGAAGATGGAAGGTTTTGTTACCCGTATTATCGACGAGCAGATGATAGGGGTAACCGGTGAAGATGATTTTGAGATACCCGTATTGGCCAGCAAAGTAACAACGGTACATGGTTACGATGGTGGGCGCAAGGTGCAAGGCGGCAAAGTTGAAGATGCCGTTATACCCGCCGCCGAATTTATAAGTACAGGTATTTACCTGGGTGCTGTGCCTGATGCCAAAGCGGCCTCGGTGGTGCATTTTTACCT
>JBDSIC010000203.1:0-4584 GCA_039918195.1 Mucilaginibacter sp. | reverse complement strand
AGCATTTGGCCTTTGCGGGGTTTTGTTATTGTGTACCAATACCACGGTGATATTATCGCTGCCGCCGTTAGTGTTGGCGGCCTCTATCAATGCGACAGCCTTTTGCTCCAAGCTGTTATTTTGGGTGATCAGTGCCGTAATATCCTCCTTGTCAACCATATCCGTAAGGCCGTCGCTGCACAGCAAAAGCATATCGCCGGGTAAAAATGGCGACTGCCCGGTTTCTATGTAGCTGTCGTCGGTGTCTATCTGGTCGCTAAAACCGAGGGCCTTATTTATCTCGTTGCGTTTTGGATGTTTCATGGCCGCGGTTTCTGTCAGCCGGCCCGAGTCTTCCAAAAATCCCACAAATGAGTGGTCCTTTGATATTTTTATTAATGAGCCGTCGCGCAGCAAATACAGGCGGGTATCGCCTACATGGGCGTAGTAAAACTGGTTGTTGTTTATATCAGCCACAACAAGGGTGGCAACACAGGCCATCTGGTCGTGTTCTTTGTCCTCTTGTTTCTTTTGAAATATTTTGTGGCTTGCCCGCCTGAAGGCATGTATCATTTCGGGGATAATCTCGCCCTTCGCGTTATCCAGTTTTTTGATGATCTCGTCGTGTGCTATGGCCGCGGCTACTTCGCCGCCATGATAACCGCCAACACCGTCAATTACGCAGGCCAGCACATGGTTGTCCATAACGGGTTGTGCAATAAAGGTATCTTCATTGTTATCCCGCGTTTTGCCGGTATCTGTCAGTCCGAAAAAGTTTTCAGCCATTTTGTTTGCCCGAGTTTTTAATGTCAATAAAATGCGTTGCCAGTAAACAAACAACAAGCCCTAATAAAGCTATGGATAATACGTGCGACATACTATGATTTAAAAAGGTTAACGCCAATTATCCCGTTCAGTAACAGCCGAGAATTAACCGGCAGCTCCACCCACACCGGGGCATTGGTATCGCTGCGTTTTACTGCGACCTCGTTCATGGTAGTTATTTCGCCGAACGAGGCCAGGTAAAATTTGCCGTCGGTTTTGTTATATTTTATTTGCAGGTGCGGCGAGTTCACCCACTCCGAGGGTATGATAAAAATATTCGCCTCTTCGCGCTCTTCATCACTGCCCGATACGATGATGTCATCGTCTTTCATCAAATACTCCACCTTTTTACCGGAGAACTGCTTGTCGGGGATAATAGTTTCTAAACGAGCCAGCGTGGCTGTTGCGGCGGTTTTTTCGTCGGTATATTCCAGCTCTTCCTCGTAAGGTATTTCCATGTAGCCATCGCTGTAATAGGTAAAGCCCTTTAAAATATCATTATTAACGTCAAATGTTTGCGCTATACCGGTTTGCCGGGGGATGAATGTTACCCGCAGGTTTTCGGCCTTTTGGGTGTTATTATCCGGCAGTAACTTGCCGATGAACCCCTTATCGCCGCGTACATAATCAGGGTGCGACACCAGCCTGAACACCCATTTAGAGCCCGATGGCTCTACAGTTTTGCCCAACGCGCGCTGTTCCTTTAATATCTCGTAAAACTTTTTAACCGTTTCCTGTACGATTAGGCCGAAAATGCCCTGTTTATTCTCAACGAACTCGCGGTAATCTTCGGCATTAAAGCTGATGATGAACTCGTGGTAAAATACAACGCGCTTGCCAAAGGAAAGCTCTTTTATAGATTCGTTAAATTTTTCGATAATATAGCTGTAAACCGTATCGGGTGTAAGCGGCGGCGTTTTGCCATTTATACCGGAGGTTTCGTTGGTTAAAAACCAATCCTGTATACCTAAGCGTTGCCAAAAATTCGACTTTGTTTCCATTAATTATTTCAGCTATGTTTTACTGAACGTATAAACCGCAACAGATGTTTTTGGTTACGTTTTAAATGCATTATTATTAAAATGTTTCCGGTGCCACAGTAGTGTCCGGAGTCAAATCTTCAGTACTGTCGGTCACCGCCGGTTTGGTGTTTTCGGGCTTCACGTTAGTGCTGTCAATTTTTACCGTATCACGCACTACCGGCCGCTCGTAATTATTAACCGGCTCAGGCACGCTGTCAACCACGGTGGTGTCGCTATTATTTAGCAACGAATCAGCATTGCCGGTATTGCTATCATGCTTGCTATCCTTAAAAAATGCTAAATAGCCCGAGAATAGCATAAATATCACCAACAGCGCGACCAGGCCGTTAAACAATGCCTTAGATACCAGCACCTTCGACCCATCAATCAAATCACCTGCCTGCTGCGGTGGCTGGGCAAGGGCTTGTTTTAACTGGTCGTTCTCGGTTTGTAAAGCAGCAATTTCAGGACCGGGTGTATAACCTATAGCTGCCGACACGCTGCCTGTAACAATTGCCTCATGCAGTTCCAAGCCGCTGGCATACCTGTCTTCGGGCCTTTTTTGCAGGCATTTTGTAATCAGGTTCAGCAACCAGCCCGGCACCTGCATTTCCTGGTCTTTTTTTTCTTTTTTCCAGGTTTTGGTCAGATTGGCTTTGCGCAGTTCCAGTACATCGGGCAATTCATCTTCCAAATGGCCCAGCATAACCGTATTGCGGCCGGTATCGCTATTGCCGCTTAAAGGGTAGGGCACCTGGCCGCCAAGCAACTCAAATAGTATCACGCCGTAGCTGTACACATCTGTTTGCAGCAGCATTTTGCCTTCGTTTTGCTCGGGTGCCATAAACTCAACTGCCCCGGCATGGCGTATGCTGGTACGGCGCTGTTCCTCGCTCATGATTGCCAGGCCAAAATCAAGCAGTATATAATTACCGGTGTGTATATTGTATTTTACGTTATCGCTTTTAATGTCGCCATGTTTAACGCCCACTTTATGGCAATGGGCAAGGGCGCAGGCCAGCTGGTCGGCCACTTTTACCACTTCTTTCAGCGTAAATATTTTTTCGTGCGGCGGGTTTAACAGTTCCCCCAAATCCGGCCCTTCTATATATTCCATTTCGATAAATGGAAATGAGCCGCTATCGGTAATGCCCGAACTGAGTATCTTCACCACGTTAGGGCTGGGGTTTTCATTTACCTTTTGCAATTTGGCTACCTCGTTTTGGAAATTACGGTAGTTTTTGTCCTCCAGGTTTTCGTGGTGAATGGGGGTAGGGATGAGCTTAACTGCCGAGTAAATGGTGCCGGTGCGCCTGCCTTTGTACACCGAGCCCTGGCCGCCGGTACGTAATGCACCTAAATTTTCGAGCCCCTCGGTTATTATAAATACTTTACTCATATAAACTAATGTACATTTAATACGGGAATTTTGTTGGATGGATGATAAACTTTAGAATTATTTTTAATTAACATGTATGTCAACATCGCTGTAATGACCAAATAACAGATGATCGGTCAGGGCTTCAACCATCTGTGGAAAGCTTTGGTCAGTGCGGGCATTACCAGCCAATTTAACATCCCGACCATACAAACCGACGTGATCAACAAACGGATCACCGCCGGCAGGTCTTTCATAAAGGGGCCAATGGTAAAGAGCAAAAAAACGCTGGTGGGGAAAACGCCGAGCAAAATTACAAGCGCCATTTTCCAGCGGGGCGGAGCACCTGAAGAAAGGAACCAGGCCTCAAGGCCGTTAAGATCCCGGTAAACAGGTGGCTCCGTTAGGGTAAGGGCATACTCTTCCCATTTCCTGAATTGTTCAGATTGATAAAAGGCTTCCTTTTCTGCCTGGTCCTCAAAAGTCCGCAATATGCCTATCTCGCTTTCGTCACCCGGCAATGAGGTGATCATGCTGGCACCATGCACGCCGCCCTGATCAAACGATTCGCCCATAAATTTTCGAAGTGCCTGTTTAAATTCTTCTTCCTTACCGGGTAAAACTTTAAGGGTAATGGCAACGTGTACGGGCATAATGTAATTTTATGCAAATTTATTGAATTTAAGGTGTAGGAAGGCATGCAAAAGAAATCTAAATATAAATCCGTCGGATATATGGTGATTAGCAGCATAGCCTAAGCATCTGTAAATATTTCGAACCATTAGCGGCTTTTCAGGTTATATTAATAAAACTAAACAAAACTTATGAAAAGGCGTGTTATTACCATATCGATCGTTGCCCTGTTTGTGATTCTGCTGGGGGTGTTCTATTACCGGTATTATTTTGTTTTCGGTGATGGCACCAAGGCCGGCACCATGAATTATTTTGTGCATAAAGGCTATGTTTTTAAAACATACGAGGGGAGGTTGATCCAGGCGGGATACAGAAGCCCGGCACAGGGAGCGGCGGTACAGTCCAATGAGTTTATGTTTTCAGTTACCGACCAAAAGGTGGCAGACCAGTTGAACGCCAATACAGGAGCTTACCTGGAGCTACATTACAAAGAATATTTTCATACGCTGCCATGGCGGGGGGTCAGCAATTTTGTGGTCGACAGCGTTGTCGCCGTTCATAAAGTGAATCCTACATTTCCTTGATAATATGGCTTGAAAAAGGTAAGTGTAAAAATATTAGTTAGTAATTCCACCCGTATTACTATCCGGTCGTTCATTAACAAAAAATGCCCTGTTTGTTTTAAACGGGGCATTTTTTGTTGCTTTAATCGTGGAGCCGGAGGGATTCGAACCCTCGTCCAAACAT
>JBDSIC010000202.1:0-2909 GCA_039918195.1 Mucilaginibacter sp. | reverse complement strand
GTTTGCCATATCAGCGCACCGCTGAAGGTAGCATGCGCGTTAAGGCCAAGGTTTTGCGATGCCTTTGCCGCGTATTTAAGCTGCTGTACAGCCCACTCCTGGCGTGCTTTAGGATTTTTACGATATTGCTCGGGGGCAAAGCCATCAAACAGTTCGTCATAAGCCGGGTGTACAGCAACCAGTTGCCCCTGCAGGTGGGTAGAAAGTTCTGTGATCTCTAACCCGGCGCTGTTAGCCACGCCCTTAATTTCGTCGGCATAGGTTTTGCTTTCGGCTGCTTTTTGCAAGTCGAAATAGCTGTTTGCCCAGCTGGGTATCTGTATGCCTTTGAAGCCGAGGCCGGCAGCCCATTTACAAATATCTTCGAGCGTATCAAATGGTGGCTTATCGCCTAAAAACTGCGCTAAAAATATGGCAGGTCCTTTTAAAGTTTTCATATTGCTTTTACTCTTTTATTTAGATTACAAAATCGGTCCATTTTTTATCAGACTTGCCTGATGCGATAACATTCTCTACAAATGCCATACCCCTCACGCCTTCGTCGATACCCGGATAATCCAGCGCCTCGGGTGACGCTACAGTGCCTGCTATATGTGCCTTAACAGAGGCCGCGAAGTTTTTGTACAGGTTGGCAAAAGCCTCCAAATACCCTTCGGGGTGACCGGCAGGCGCACGCATATTGCTGGTTACAAAGCTACTGGTATAACCGCCGCCTGTACGCCAAACTTCCGCAGGTTTATCAAGCCATTTTATAAGCAGGGTATTTGATACGTCCTGCTGCCACTCAATGCCGCCCTTTTCGCCATAAACACGTATTTTGATGTTGTTTTCGTCGCCGGCAGCAATTTGCGAAGCAGTTAATACACCGCTTGCACCGTTGTTGAATTTCAACAGCACCGCGCCGTCATCATCCAGCTTGCGGCCCTCAACTACAATGTTGATATCAGCATTTACTTTTGTTACCTGTAAGCCGGTAACATACTCACTCAGGTTAAAGGCATGTGTGCCTATATCGCCCATAGCGCCCGCTATGCCGCTTTTGCCCGGGTCTGTACGCCAGGCGGCTTGTTTTTGGTTATCACCCTCTAAAAAGGTGCTTAACCAGCCCTGCGGGTATTCTACATATACCTTACGGATAGCACCCAACCTGCCCGACTTAACTATCTGCCTTGCTTCCTTCACCATAGGGTAGCCGGTGTAAGTGTGGGTAAGGCAAAACAGTTTGCCGCTGGCTTTTACTACTTTTTCCAGCTCTTTTGCTTCGGCAAGCGAAAAGGTCATCGGCTTATCC
Source organism: Mucilaginibacter sp. (assembly GCA_039918195.1). Taxonomy (GTDB): domain Bacteria; phylum Bacteroidota; class Bacteroidia; order Sphingobacteriales; family Sphingobacteriaceae; genus Mucilaginibacter. Next base: position 1,618 of record JBDSIC010000202.1, on the reverse strand, counting down.
AGTATCACATGGAAACCACTCTCTAAAGCCAGTTTAGTAGGTTCAAAATGCACATGGTTAGGCGTAACAATGCTGATGACCTGTACACGCTCATCCTCCGGCAATTGCTTTTCTTTTTCAATTAATTCTTTGTACGAGGCGTACACCCTTTCAGGCTTAAGGCCCAGCAATAAGCCGCTTGCCTTTGCCTTTTCAGCATCGCTGCTGAACGCGCCCGCTACCAGTTCATACTCATCATCAATACGGGCGGCAATACGGTGTATGGCACCTATAAATGCGCCCTGCCCGCCCCCTATCATTGCTAATCTTAATTTCATTTTGTTCTTTATAATTTTATTAACCGTTCACAAATTTCAAGGCATTGGTTGGTTTAAATGTAAAGGTGACTACAAACCACTTACTTCCCATCCCGCCCTGTATGTCCTTTTTACAAATTGGTTAACTTCATCTAAGTTAGTTACTTTCATGTTGGTATTATCCCACAGCAATTTAATATCCCTACCCGGTGTATCAAAGCCCTTTCCGTCGGCTTTTTTACGCATAATATCGTGCCCCCGGATGGATATGTTGGCCATTAATAAAGCCTCGGTAAGCGGCCCTGCCGTTTCAAAAGGCGAGCTCACTTCCATTTTGCCATAGCCTAAAATACAGGCTTCTACCCATTGCGCGTAGTGGCCTTCGGAACCTCCCTGTACACGTTTTATGGTTTGCGGCACGCTCACTTCACTCATGCGCGAAGTAGGCAGCAGTTTGGGGTACATACCGTAAGTACCGGCTACCATTTTGCCTTTGGTGCCTATAAATAATATACCATTGCCTCCATCGCCGAACACTTCATTGTCGCCAAGTTCAACCGGCCTTTCAGGGCGTATGCCGCCGTCCATCCAGTGTACGGTAACATCGCCCTGTGTTTTTGCTGTTTTGGGGAACGTCAACGTGATATGGCTTGATGGCGGGCAGCTCTCGGGATAATAGCCCCTTGCAAAGATGTCGGTATAAACAGTACCTACGCTTGATTGCACATCTTTTACATAATTAAGATCCAACACACGGAAAGCAGGCTCCATCAGGTGGCAGCCCATATCGCCCAGTGCGCCGGTGCCGTAATCCCACCAGCCCCGCCAGTTAAAGGGCACCAGTTTTTCTACATAGTCTTTGTATGGCGCAGTGCCAAGCCATAAGTCCCAGTCAAGTTCTTTTGGCACTTCGGCCTTGTTTTTCGACCACTCGATGCCCTGCGGCCAAACGGGGCGGTCTGTCCAGCAATACACGGTGTGTACATCGCCTATGGCACCTGCGTTATACCAGTCCATTAGCTGGCGTACGCCATCGCCCGATGCGCCCTGGTTGCCCATTTGGGTTACTACTTTATATTTTTTAGCGGCACCCGTTAACACCCTTGCCTCGAAAATATCATGGGTAAGCGGTTTTTGCACGTATACGTGCTTATGCAATTGCATGGCCGACAGCGCTATCACCGCATGGTTGTGATCGGGGGTAGATACCGTTACCGCGTCAATGTGCTTGTGTTCTTTGTCTAACAGTTTGCGCCAGTCCTTATAATATTTAGCCGCCGGGAATTTAGCTACTGTTTTAGCAGCCGCGCGGTCGTCAACAT
>JBDSIC010000201.1:0-5317 GCA_039918195.1 Mucilaginibacter sp. | reverse complement strand
ATATCAAATATGGCTTCCTGCCTGTCATCCTCAATGCCAATGCCGGTATCAGTTATCGTAAAACGGATGCGTATGGTACCTTCGGTTTCGGTCAACACATTTAAACTCACTCCAACCATGCCTTCGCTGGTAAATTTTATAGCATTACCGGCTAAGTTGTAAATGATCTGTGTCAAGCGGGTGGGGTCGGTCACTACTAAGCGGTCTTTCAATTTACTGTCAACTTCCAGCTTCCAGGCTAACGCCTTCTCGGCAGCCTTTATGCCCAAACCGGTGCATATTTGCTGTAGCAGGGCGGGCAGGCTTACCGGTACGGCTTCCAACTCTATCTTGTCAAGCTCAATTTTGTTATAATCAAGAATATCATTAACAACCGATAACAGGTTGGTGGCTGAAAATTCTAAAACATTCAGGTAATCCTTTTGCTCGGGCAGGGCGGTATCTTTTATCAGGTTGGTCATGCCGATAACCCCGTTTAAAGGGGTGCGTAACTCGTGCGACATGGTGGATAAGAAAACCGACCGTGATTCGGCCAATGCCTTTGCTTCCCGCACATTTATTTCCAACTGCTCATTCAGTAGTTCTTTCTCTGCCAGGTTTTCGCGAAACGCCCTATAATACAGGTAATGGATAAGCAAAAACGTAATAAAGTTAAGCATGATGATAATATCCACGCCCGGCGATGGCAGCTCCTGCGAAGCAAGCTTAAAATGCCCCCAAAGCGTATCTCTTGTGAGTATAAAAACTACGATGGAAGCCATGGAAAGCATTGTATAAACCGCAGCTTTTTTACCCCCTATCAGGTAATAACTGCTCAGGGTTATCATAAATATCAGCTGGATGGTAAAAATATTGATGTGGTTCACATAAAGGAACAGGTTTGTCCAAATAACTACTATTCCCGATACGATCATGAAATGCGAAATGGTAGTTACTATCGATGGCCGGGAGAGCATCAACTTTATCAGGACCAGGAAGAGAACTATAATTATTGTCGAACGAAAAATTTGCCGGTACTGTTCGTGCTCAATAGCAACAGGAAGTGCGATGAGCAGCTTGACGACAGAAAATACCAGTATGGTAAGTATTATTTTGATCTTCGCCTTCTTAAAAGAATCGGGCTCTAAGGCTAAAACCTTCCTTAGCGAGAAATTGAAAAAAGGTAATTGCGCTTTCATTTAGGGTTATACAAATATGCAAAATATTACATAATAGTATAACTTTATCAGTGAGTTATAATGTAAAGGTGTTTGTACAATCTTTACAAGCGATAATTATAGTGTATTAATCTAATAAACAGTTAGTTGTAAAGCATCGCGGATCTGTTTTTTAGAGAATGTCATAAAAAAACTTAAATATCCCTGCCTGCAGGCAGGGATATTTAAAGGAGAATGATGCTTATGGTATATTAACCCAGATGAATTTGGGGCGGTAAGTATCCACATTATTATAAACATCGGCAAAGGTATTGCCATTAAGGTTATATGATAGCAGGTACTTTGTAGATCCGTTTTTAACTTCAGGATGCAGGAACGCGTTGTAAGTAACGTTGGTGTTAGGATCCGATATAGTGTATATCAGGGTTTCACACTCCCACGGCCCAACCGGGCTTGCAGACTCATACGAGTATATCTTTTTGCCGGCATCTTCCTGTGTTATCAGGCGGTACCTGGTGCCAATTTTCACCACGCTGAACTGCGGTGAAACCAGCAGGTCAGATAACGTAGAGCCAATCAGTTTTTTCATGATACCGGTAGTGCTGCCCGAGCCCGAAAAGCTGCTGCTGCCATATACCGGCGTATAAGCAGGCGCTGCGCCATAACCTGTAAAGTATGATTTAGTGCCGTTGATATTTGATGAAGCCACTTTGTAAGCCTTGCCTGTATGCCAAAAGCCGTAAGGCGAATAATCTATCTTGTCAGATATATACACATAATTGTTGCTGCCGTCTTCCATTAAAGCTGTGCCAAACATGGTTTCCTTGGTTGCATTCAGCGGCATGGTAAACACCGACGTGCTGGTGGCCGGGATATTTGATACCGTAGCGGTTAATGCGGTAAGGCCGCTTACCGAAAAAGTAAACAGGTCAGTGCCGATAGTTGAATAGCCACCGCCCGAAATATTTTGGAATTTGGTAAAATAGATATACAGGTTGTTGCCGCTGATAGTAGCATCACCGGGCCAGTACCAGGTACGCGATGTACCCGACAGGTAATCGTTGCCTGTTTTTGCCGGTGGCCACCACATCCATGATACAGGGTCGACACCCATGCCCACTACGGTTATCCAGGTATTGGGGGTAACCGATGTGTTTTGTATCATAAAAGTATTTGGATTCATGCTCGAGCTGGGCCTCCAGCGGGTAGGGTGGGTAGCATCCGGCGGGTTTACTTTACCTACAAATGTATCGCCGAACATCCATAGTATTTTACCGCCGCCCAAAGGAATTGAATAGGTAGCATCCGCGCCTGTCCATTGGTCGGTAGTGGTGTTGCCGCGTGTAAAAAAAGTATTGTAAGTACTGGCCACACTTGAAAAAGTGGCCGGTGCGCAGGTGAGCGCATTGGTTGACTTTGCCGCGTCGGGGGTAATTGAAACAGATTTTTGTGTTTCCTTTTTACATGATGCTAAACCGGCAGCTGCCAGTAAAACGATGAGCATTCTTTTCTTCTTCATAATGGTTTGTTTTTAGTGTGTTTATTATTTGATGTATTATTGTGCGTACATAATTGGCAATGTAGTATGGTAATATATCATCTGCACATCCATTAACATTACACAAAAAATAATGCACAAATAGACAGTTGCATGCTCCGGTATTGTTTTAGGATGGTATAATTGGTGTGTAATTATACGAATAACATGTTGCATTGTATGTACATTTGAAAATATTTATTTTTAAGTGTACGATTAGTAAGTATATGGGCTGGGTAGCCACAATCCCGAACCAGGCACTTTACCCAATCGATTGAATTTTTTTAACACATCATACTTTAAACCAAATTATTTTTTAGAATTTTGACCGTTCACATTAAACCACCATTATGAAACTTGGCTTAGGCTTGTACAAGCATATATTAACCGACGATAATTTCAGGTTTGCCAAACAGGCAGGCGCCACCCATATAGTTGCCCAACTGGTTGATTATATAAAAGGTGACAGCCCAACGCTGACCAAAGATTTTTTGAAAGGCTGGGGCACTACCCAAAACCAGGGAAAACTGTGGAAGTATGATGACATGCTGGCCCTGCGCAAACAGGTAGAATCGCACGGGTTAACGCTGGCGGGTATCGAAAATTTCGATCCATCGCATTGGTATGATGTATTGCTTGACGGCCCTAAAAAGAAACAGCAGATAGAGGACGTAAAAGCCATGATAAGGGATATTGGCCGTGCCGGCATACCTGTAATGGGCTACTATTTTAGCCTTGCCGGTGTATGGGGCTGGACGAACGGCCCAATGGGCCGCGGCAATGCCAACTCCATTGTTTTTGATGCTGATAAGATAAACGTACAGGACCCTGTGCCTAACGGCATGGTTTGGAATATGACCTACGACCTTGACCCCGCGCAAGGCAGCATCGGCAGTATCAGCCGCGAAGAAATGTGGGGCCGGCTGAAATATTTTCTTGACGAACTGATGCCTGTTGCCGAGGAAGCCGGCGTAAAGATGGTAGCCCACCCGGATGATCCGCCGCTGCCTGTAATGCGCGATACCGCAAGATTATTTTATACACAGGAAGAGTATGAAAAGCTGTTAACTGTGCATCCAAGCCCTAACAACGGCTTCGAGTTGTGTATGGGTACCGTACAGGAAATGATAGGCAGCGATGTGTACGCCATGATCGACAAATACAGCAAGGCAGGTAAAATTGGCTATATCCACTTCCGCAACGTGGTGGGCAAAGTACCGCATTACCGCGAAGCCTTTATTGACGAGGGTGACATCAACATGGTAAAAGCCCTGCGTATATTAAAAAAGAACAACTACAACGGTGTACTGATACCCGATCATACCCCCGAAATGACCTGCGCCGCCCCATGGCACGCCGGCATGGCCTTCGCATTAGGCTATATGAAGGGTGCTATGCAAGCAATTGAGAGTGAATAATCATTGGGCATTTGTTATTAGTCATTTGTACCGGTCAGCCAGCCATTAAAAATGACTAATGAAAAATGACCAATGACTACAGTCGAAGACTGTTCCTAAAATCCGTAGGGTTAGTTTTGGTGAACAGCTTAAAGTTGCGGTTAAAATTGGTGAGGTTGTTAAACCCGGCCCGGTAGCATATCTCAGATATGCTGATACCGTCTTCGCATAACATCTGGCAGGCGTAGCCTATCCTTATCTCGTTAACGAAGTTCGAAAAGGTTTTTTGGGTGCGGTTCTTAAAGTATTTGCAAAAAGAAGTGGGGGTCATGTTGGCAATATTGGCGGCATCCTCCAGCATAATTTTGCCGGTATAATGTGTCATTACATATTGATATACCTTGTCTATCTTCTCTACGTCTTTTTGACTGTATGAGTTGACATAACCGCTGCTTGCCAGGCACTCATATTCTTCCGAATCCGACAGAATATTAAGGATGCCCATAATGCGGATGATCCTTTTCAGGCTGGTTGAGGCAGGCAATTTAGCAAGCTGGCGGGTTATTTTCTCTTTTGCCTTACCTGTAATTTTTATCCCGCGTTTCATTTTTACCAGCAGTTCGCGCAGCTTGGTCAGCTCGGCGGAGTTGATAAATGCCCCGGTAAGCCAGTCGGGCCTGAAATAAGTGACTATGGCCTTAACCTGCTGCTTGTTATCCTTTAAATAATATTCCTTTTCGTTATACCAAACATGCGGCAGGTCGGGGCCCATGATAACCAAATCGCCGTCGGTAAATTTTTCAATATTATCCCCTACTATCCGGTGGCCGCTGCTTTCCTGCATCCACACCATCTCGTAAGCGTTATGGAAATGCAGCGGCGTATCCATAAAATCAAGGTTTACCTCTTTTACGTGGATAGAATCCTGTAACAGCAGTTGTTTATCTATTAGCAGTGGCTTCATTGGTGTTTGAAAGTACTTATTTTATCCTGATATATTTATAAAATTAGTAAAACAGGATAAAATAGTTTAATCATAAGATAAATTTTGTAAAATTTTGATTTGGCCTCCTGCCTATCTTTAGCCCGGTTAATATTAGCTAATTCTCAATATTGCACTAAATAATATATATTCGTTTAACAAGCCTTTATATATTTGATTTACTGCATTTAAAAACTAAATTGATTTATGAAGACTTGGAGTAATGAAGATGAGTTATTTACTA
>JBDSIC010000200.1:0-6531 GCA_039918195.1 Mucilaginibacter sp. | reverse complement strand
TATGCGTGGCCGTACCCGCGACGGAAAATGGGTGCCTAACTTCGACCCGAAAGAGTGGGGCGGGGCTTTTACCGAGGGTAACTCGTGGCAATACAGCTGGTCGGTTTTTCATGATGTAAAGGGGCTTGTTGAACTGATGGGCGGCGAAAAAGCTGTGCAAACCAAACTGGATACCTTTTTTAACACTACCAGCGATTTCAAGGTAGGCTCGTACAAACAAGAGATACACGAAATGACAGAAATGGTTATCGCCAACATGGGTCAGTATGCCCACGGCAACCAGCCATGTATGCACGTATCGTACCTTTATAACTACGTAAAGCAGCCATGGAAAACCCAGCAGCGCGCACGGATGGTGATGGACAAGCTATACAATGCCGGCCCTAAGGGTTTCCCGGGTGATGAAGACCAGGGTGCCATGTCATCGTGGTATGTAATCAGCGCGCTTGGCATTTACAGCGTTACGCCGGGCATAGACCAATATGTAATTGGCAGCCCCGTGTTTAACAAAGCAACCGTTACGTTAGAGAGCGGCAAGAAATTCACCGTGATTGCCGAAAACAACAGCAAGAAGAATGTTTATATCCAGTCGGCCACACTAAACGGCAAGGTTTATAACCATAACTTCATCAGTCACCAGGATATTTTAGATGGTGGCACACTGGTATTAAAAATGGGCGACCAGCCTAACACCGAGCGTGGCACGCTGGAAGAGGACAAGCCTTTTTCTGTTTCGAAGTAAGGAGCGGTAAGCCTCACCCATTAAAGTTTTTAGTATAAGTACTGTCTGTGCAACCCTCTCCAATTGGAGAGGGTTTGTAAGGCATTGCAAATTGCAGTTCCTTTGTTGGGAGAGGCTTTAAAATCTCTCCTTCATCCCCAATATCCCCAGCAAACCACCGGTATGTATAACTAATATCCTGCTACCCGTTGCAAAATGCCCTTTGTTTATCAAATCAAACAAAGCATAAATCATTTTACCCGTATAAACCGGTTCAATCAATATTCCCGTAGATGCGGTAAACTGTTTCACAAAATCTATTAATTCGGAAGTTACCTTGGCATAGCCGCCAAAATGGTAATCAGTGTGCAAGTGGTATTTAGCAGGCATGATTAAGTACTGGTCGATGTCATGTTTTAAAAAGCCTCCATTTTTTAAAACCGGTATTGCATGAAATTGTGTCTTTAAGCCGCTTTGCTGTATGCCATTTATAATGCCCGCAGCCGTAGTGCCGGTACCGGCGGCACATATAATATGGTCGTAAGTATTGGTTAGTTCGTTTACTAACTCGCTGCAGCCCCTTGCCGCTTCAAACGAGGTACCTCCCTCGTCAATGAAAAAGGCGTTAGCATCTTCGCCAAAATGTTTTTTGAACAGGGTTAGTTTATCGCGATAACTTTCACGGTCGGTAAAAATTAGCTGCATACCGTGGGTGCTGCATAAAAAAAGGGTATCGTTATTAACTTCTTCGCCGCGCACAATACCTGTCGACTTAAAATCCAATTTGGCTGCGGCAGCAGCCGTTGCCAGTAAATGGTTGGAATAGGCACCGCCGAAGGTGACCAGGTGTGTTTTGTTTTCGGCCTGCGCCTGGTTTAAAATGTATTTCAGCTTACGCCACTTGTTGCCTGATATAAAGGGGTGTATCAGGTCGTCGCGCTTAATAAAAACCTGCACGCCGTTGGTATCAAACAGCGGGTTTTCTATCTGCTGCTCAGGGCTAAAAAAATCGAGGTGGATATCCATACTTTACACGCTGTTAACCGTATTGCAATATTACGTGTATGCAACCACAAAAAACGATTACTTTTGCGGAAATGGCCGAAGACATCGATCTGATAGAACAGGAGGAACAGGACCTTTACGAGCACCTACGTGTAGTGGTTGATAAGGGGCAGTCGCTGCTGCGTATTGATAAGTTTTTGATGCACCGGGTAGAGAATGCCTCGCGCAACCGCATACAAAACGCCATTGAACTGGGTAATGTGCTGGTGAATGATAAACCCATCAAATCAAGCTATAAGGTAAAACCGCTGGATGTGATATCGGTAGTATTGCCGCACCCGCCGCGCGATACCGAAGTTTACCCCGAAAACCTGCCCATAAACATTGTGTACGAGGATGACGATGTGCTGGTAGTGAACAAAGAGGCCGGCATGGTGGTGCATCCCGGTTATAATAATTACACCGGTACATTGGTAAACGCACTGGTGTACCACTTTCAGCAATTACCGACCCTGCCGGGTAATGATGGCAGGCCGGGTTTAGTGCACCGCATTGATAAAGATACTTCGGGCTTGCTGCTTATCAGCAAGAACGAGCGCTCGATGAGTTATTTAGCCCGCCAGTTTTTCGACCATACCATTACACGTAAATATTTGGCCCTTGTTTGGGGCGACCTGCCCGAAGACGGCACCGTAACGGGCTACATAGGCCGCAGCGTGAACGACCGCCGTGTAATGTCGATATACGACGACCCGGAGAAGGGGAAGTGGTCGGTAACGCATTATAAGGTGCTTGAGCGGATGACGTATGTTACCCTGATAGAATGCCAGTTAGAAACCGGGCGTACCCACCAGATACGTGCGCACATGCGGCATATAGGCCACCCGCTTTTCAGCGATGCTACCTACGGCGGCGATAAAATTTTAAAGGGGACGGTATTCAGCAAATATAAGCAGTTTGTTGAGAATTGCTTTGAAATGATGCCGCGCCAGGCGTTGCATGCGCAAACATTGGGTTTTATGCACCCCTCGCAAAAAAAACGTTTGCATTTTGAAGCGCCTGTGCCGCAGGATTTTGACAGCGTTTTGCAAAAATGGCGCTCTTACGTTAAATATGAGCTATGAGACAGGAAAACATTATTGTTGAATTGCATGTATAATAACCGAAACAAAAATTTTAATTAAAAAATGTCAGATTGCTCAAATGAAGCTAAGTCTCATATCTCACATCTCATATCTAAAACATGTACATCAATTTTAACGGCGAAATAGTACCTGCAGACAGCAAACTGTTCAGCGTGGCTAACCGCGGTTTTAAATATGGCGACGGGCTCTTTGAGAGCATGCGCATGATGAAGGGCAAATTAAAATTTGCCGATAAGCACGCCGACCGCCTGCAGCGGGGAATGAAGGCTTTGAAGATAGATGGCTACTCGCAAATGGATAGCTGGTTTTTAAACCACAAGGCCGAGGAACTGGCCTCGCGTAATAAGGTAAAACATGCCCGCTTTCGTTTAACCGTGTACCGCGATGCAGAGGGTTTTTATGCACCTACCCAAAACAAAATGGGTTATTGCCTGGAGTTGCTGCCAGTAGATGAGCCCCGCTATTTTTTAAATGAAAAAGGCTTGATAATAGATGTGTTTACCGACGTGCCCAAACCATTAAACTACCTGTCGAACATAAAAACCTGCAACGCGCTGGCGTATGTAATGGCGGGCCTGTTTAAAATGCAAAACAATTTGGATGAAGTGATTTTGCTGAACCAAAACGGCAACTTATGCGAGGCAGGCAGTTCAAATATTTTTGTTTGGTACGATAATCACCTGTACACGCCCGCTCTGAGCGAAGGCTGCGTGGAAGGCGTAATGCGGCAGGTGATCATTAATCTGGCCCGTGCAAATAAAATAGCTGTGACCGAAGCGCAAATAAATCCCGATATATTATACGAGGCCGACGAGGTGTTTTTAACCAATGCCAGCCGGGGTATACAGTCGGTAATGGGCTATGGGGTTAAGCGTTATTTTAACAGGCTGAGCAAAGGGCTGATGGATGAGTTGAATAAGTTGTAAGATTGCCGGAAAATAATTTCTAACGGTAATAAATATAATCTCCTTCAACATTAAACCTGCAATTGCGTTATATTAGTAAATTACTATATATATGCTGCTACAACTTTTGCCGCCCGACGGCTCAATGCCATATACCGAAACTAACCTGGGCCACTTTTTTCCCGAGCCCTGGAACATGGTAACCTCAGCCATATTTTTAGTACCGGCCATCTACTGGCTTATCCAGTTAAAAGGGTTTGATAAAAAGCACGCGTTTTTAAGCCTGGCCGTATGGCTTTTACTGACCGCTACTATTGGCAGCACCATATTTCATGGCTTAAGGCAATGGCGGTTTTTTATGTATATGGATTGGGTGCCAATCGCTTTATTATGCGTGTTTGCCAGTATTTACTTTATCATTAAGGTAACAGGCAAATGGTATTATGGCCTGGCATCGTTAGCGGCTTTTGGGCTGATAGAATTTGTACTGCACGAGTTATACCTCAGGTTTGATAAACACATTATGTTCAGTGTTAATTATGGCGTAATGGTGCTGATGATCGTGCTGCCGCTGGTATTGCTGCTGATAAAAACAAAATGGCGTAATATATTGCTTGTTGCCGGTGCATTCGTGTTTTTCGGACTGGCCTTATACTTCAGGATAGTCGATACCGGCTCCACCTGGCCCATGGGCACGCACTTTTTATGGCACGGCTTTGGGGCGGTAGCTACTTCCATGATATTTTTGTTTGTGTACAGGCTGAATAGCCTTAGCACAGTTACTGGCAAATTACAGCATGAGGCGACAGTATTGCCTTTATATAATGATGGCTTGAAGGGAAGGACGGGGTCATGAAATAAAAATTAAGCTATCCAACGTGGTCCTGAAAATATTCTTTTCCAACTACCATTAACTAATTTAAATACATGGGTACATCCGCTGTAGCTCTTATCCAAAGATATCATTACATACTCCCGGTTTTTGGAATAAATGGGTTTCGAGAACACATAGTATTCTTTTTCTTCTTTCGGTCTATTGTTATATCTTGCTATAGCTTTCTCTTCCTGGAGGTTGATTTTTTTCTTCGACATGCCTTTTTCTATCCATACTATGATATCACCATTAGTTGCTACTTGCTTATTAAATGCTGTGTCTTTTAAGTCTTTATAGACATAATACCTAAGTATCCGAACTTGTGACCACTCTAAATACTTTGGCAAGTCTTTTCTTTCAACTACTTTGGCTTTATCAAAATCATATCCTTCCCAATCTTTTGTAACTGTGTCGCTGTCCATAGATGAAAAAAAATCTTCGAATGGGATGCTTTTATCATAGTTTCTCATTTCATGAGGCAGGTGTTCCAAATCGAACCGCGTAAATCTTGGATTTATTGCCCTGTTTAACAAGTAATAATACTTTGCAGAAGGATCTACAATTTCAGTGTAAACTGCATTTATCAACCGGGTTGTTAAAGTGTCAGTAGCTTTACAACTAAGCGTAACGAAAAGCATAAAAAATATAACAAGACATTTCATAGGCCGGGTTGGTATTGTTACAACTTCACGCCTCTCAAAAACTCCTCTATCCCCATACGTTTTTTACCTTCTAACTGCACATCCGTAGGTAATATAAACCCATCTGCGGCGGCAAATTTCAGGCTGGTTTTGTTGTCGGTTAAAAAGCCGCCGGGTTGTATGGCGGGTTCGGTTTGCTGGTACTCGGCACGGTATATCTTCAGAATTTTGTCGTTAAGCTTAGTGGACGCTGCCGGGGTGGGGCTTAGCCCGCGTATCAGGTTGTATATCTTTTCTACAGGCTGTGTCCAGTCAATGATGCCAAGCTCTTTGGTCAGCTTAGGCGCGTGCTGTAGTTCGCTTTCGATAATTATTTGAGTTTGGGGGTGCTCCTGATAGCGGCCGCTTTCAATTGCTTTTACAGTTTTTACCAGCAAGCCCGCGCCTTTGGCCATCAGGCGGTCGTGCAGTTCGCCGGCAGTTTCCTGGCCGGTTAGGGTCACTTTTTCGGTGAACAGGATATCACCGGTATCTATCTCTTGTTTCAGGAAGAACGTTGTAACGCCGCTTTCTTTTTCGCCGTTTATCAGCACCCAGTTAATAGGGGCGGCGCCGCGGTACTGGGGCAATAAAGATGCATGCAGGTTAATGGTGCCTTTCTGCGGCATGCTCCAAACCACCTGCGGCAGCATCCTGAAGGCAACTACTACCTGCAGGTCGGCTTTCAGGGCTTCCAGTTCCTTTAAAAAATCGGGGTTCTTTAGTTTTTCGGGCTGCAGCACTTTCAGGTGATTTGCTACAGCATATTGTTTTACGGCAGATTCGTTTACTTTTTGGCCACGGCCTGCAGGTTTATCGGGGGCGGTAATAACGGCCACAACATCGCAACCGGCGGTTATTAAAGCATCGAGCGACGCAACGGCAAACTGGGGGGTACCCATAAAAATAATTCTCATCTGCTTATAAGATTAAGATGTAGCAAAATAAAAAAGAGCTTAATAGCGTTGCGATGTTCAACCGCGGCTGCTATTTGTACAGCAGATACTTGCTGCGTGTTACCTTGAAATTTGATAGGGCAGGCTCCCAGCTTTGTCTTATTTCAGCCTCCGATTTACCCGCTATAATCTGCTTTTTCAGCACATCGTTGCCGGCAAGTTTGTTGAAGTATGCTATAAAAAAGTGTTCCTTATCAGGGTACGCTTTATAAAAACTGATCAGCCACGCTAAGTTAAGCTTTTTC
>JBDSIC010000199.1:0-4000 GCA_039918195.1 Mucilaginibacter sp. | reverse complement strand
ACCCTGCTGAAAAAGTAAAAATCAAGCACGCGGTAACTCATCCTGAACCAATCGTAATCCCAGCGGGAATATAGTTCCAGCTCAGGCGTAACCGAGAAGTTGCCGATATTCCAGTCGATAAAAACCGGGATGATCTCAAACGTATTCATCGAGTATTTCGACCGGTTCTTGATAAACAATTCGCAATGATATTTCAGGTAATCGGCCTGCATGCGGGTACCAAATTGCTTTTCGTTGGTGGCCAGTTGGTCCAGCAGGCTGTTAATATCTGTACGCAGTGTTTTTGATGATTTGGGCAGCACATTTTTTACCCTGGCGCAGGCCTTGTGGAACTTGCCTACCTGCTGCCCTAACTTGATGATATGCTCCTTTTCCAGCTGCCGCGGCAGGCGGTCCATGATGCGGGTTGGGTTATAAAACACCACCCAGGCATCTATTTTGCGGTGCTTGTAATGGTAAATGTATACCCGGTTATTTTTTAACAGTGATTTTGCCAGCAGATTCTCAAACGGGTAAAGCAGGTTGTTCGATAGCGAGTGTATCAGCCGGTGATCTTCCTTAAAATGCTCGTATTTGCCGAAATAGGATAGCTTGGCAATAACAATATCATCGTCATCAAAAGTTACACGGTAAACATGGTTGGTTGAAACTTTGGCGCTGATGTCCTCGATAGTTAAGATGGTTTTCGACGCATCATAACCCTCCCAGGCTTTTTGTATAACAATTGAATAGTCCATGCAGATATAATTCTGATGCAAAGGAAGCAAAGATTTTTAAATAGCGGCTGATTTTAGCCGCTATTTAAAAATCTGTTAAGGACTATAAGCCTATTAACGAGAATGGGATACGTATGCCTTTAGGCCTGTAATCGTTAGGGTCTTTTGAGCCATCGGCGTTCGAGCAATCCACAAGGCAAACACCTCCTTTACCGTCGTTTTTACTGTAAAAGTTAACGCAGTAGTTAACTAACAATTCATTGTCGCCGTTATCAAACTCAGAATGAATGGTAGGGTTATAAAACACAGGCCTGTGGCCCTGTTTAAGATCGGGCAGGGTGTAAACCTTTTTCTTGTTGGTAAACGGCCCGGTCGGGCTGGTGCTGGTTGATACGTACACATCACGCGGACTGGCATCGCAGGTGAAACCATAATCCATAGCTATTAACACGTATTTACCCCTTACAAAACCAACCGTATTATTATTAATAGGACCGCTGCCTACTCTTGCCGATGTCGCAGTTACCGGTGTGGCCGCCCATGCGGTGCCGTTCCAGAACGTCCATACAGCCGGGTTACTTTCGGCAAACCGCGCAGCGTAAACACTCGCGCCTAAAAATCCGCCGGCTCCATAAACATACACAAAACCATCGCCCGGTTTAGCCATACCTATGGAATAGATGATGGCGGTTTGACCCGACATACCCGGTATGGTAAGGTTTACCGGCTTAGGTATGCTGGTTAATGATGTGCCGGGGCTCATCACGGTAAGATACTGGTTAACGGTAGCCAGGCTGTTGCGCGGCACTTCAATATTGTGTACATATACCTTGCTGCCTACCTGTATAGCGGCACCCGGCCAAAGTAAATTTTTGTTGTCAGTAGTACGGAAAGTTTCTACCCCGTACGGCGTCATAATATTTTTTGTCAAGGCCGGGTCCCAGCTTTTGCTGGCCGGCTGTATCAGCGATGAATTGCGGTATGGAAATATGGTTCGGCAGTTAAAGCTGCCGGCAGCATTTATTTGATTATAAAAAGTATCGTTAGTAAGCCATAACACCTGCCCGGTTGATAGCAGCACCGATGAGCCGCCGTCAAAAGCGCTGGAGCCGGAAGTCCGCTGGAAAAAGCGGGTAGCTTCATCATCGCGGTAACAATCGTTAGGTATAATGGTAAGCAACCAGCCTTGTTTGGTGTCGCTGGCGTAGGCGGCAAGCCCAATAGGTGCACCCGGAAGGTAAGCGCCGGGGTAACTTAATGCCAATCCATTTATTTTATTGGTGATCTTATAAGTGCCATTGCTTAATGTCGCAACGGTCCACAATTGATCGTCTTTACCAGTGGCCTGGTTTTGCACCACCTGCTGTTTATCGCCCCGGCCTTCCAGTAATTTACCGCTGCCTAAGTTCATTACCGTATAATAACCGCCGCCCACGTTGCGCACTTTCCATTTTTGGTTATTGTGACCGATGCCGCTGCCTAAATTGGCACCCAGGTTGGCCTTACCATCATTATACAGCGCATAGTTACCTATTTCCAGTACCTGGCCGGCCTCTTTATTGGTTATAGTAAAAGTGGCGAACTGGCCCACGGTAATAGCGTCAATTGATTTTGATGATGACAGGGCATTGCCTTGTGAAGCAGGGTTAATCTTTGTTTTGTCGGTGCAGCTTTGCAGCGTTAAGGCTACCATTGCGGGTATTAATACCGGGAGTAAAAATTTTGATCTCATTAATGTATTTTTAAAAAAAGCATTTAGCAAATTAACTGAACGTATAACGCAGTAAAATCAACTTGTGTATTAGTTTATATTTGGACAGCTGCTAATATATTCAATTTCGCCTAAAAATCAATCAAAATGGAACTCCAGGAAAGAATACAACAATCAGAAACCCGCATATTTAAGGCTGTTTTTCCAAATACTACCAACCATTACGACACGCTTTTCGGCGGTATGGCTATGCAATTGATGGATGAGGTGGCTTTTATTGCGGCAACGCGCTTTAGTCGTAAAAGATGTGTTACAGTATCGTCCGACCGAATTAATTTTACCAAACCCATACCCGCGGGTACCATTATAGAACTGGTTGCCAATGTGGTGCATGTAGGTAATACCAGTTTAAAGGTGTTAGTAGAAATATTCATCGAAGAAATGTACCACGAAGGCCGTGATAAAGCCATTACCGGTAGTTTTACCTTTGTAGCGGTGGATGAGCATAAGAACCCGGTGAGGATACTATAAATCCCTGCCCTGAAAGGGAACTTTTGATCGCTCAAAGTAAATCCTCGTTGCACAGCAATAAGGGTGGTCGGGCGAAACAAAGATTGGGTGAGTTTACCCTTTCAATTTATACCTTCAGTCACTATATTTGATTCCATGCTGACCGTAAGTGCACTCTACATTTATCCTATCAAATCATTAGGCGGAATTGCCGTGGACAGTGCAATGGTCACCGACCGCGGTTTCAAATATGACCGACGCTGGATGCTGGTTGACGAAAACAATATTTTCCTTTCGCAGCGCGAAATAGCGCAAATGGCTTTGTTAAAAGTTGAAATTGAGGCTGAAGGGCTTCGCGTTAGTCATAAATACAGGGATGAAATTATATCAATTCCATTTGCCCCGCAGGGAAACGAAACCTGCAGCGTGGTGGTTTGGGATGACACCTGCCCTGCCATTTATGTAAGTAATGAGGCTGATAAATGGTTTAGCAATATGCTTGGCTATAAGTGCCGGCTGGTATATATGCCCGATGACAGTCACCGTTTAGTAGACGAAAAATATTCACCCGGCAAGGAGCTGACTTCCTTTTCAGATGCCTACCCTTTCCTGCTTATCGGGCAGGCATCGCTTGATGAGTTGAACAGTCGTTTGGCGGATGCCCTGCCCATTAACCGTTTCAGGCCCAATATGGTATTTACCGGCGGCGAACCTCATAGCGAGGATATTATAAAAAATTTCAGCATTAACGGGATATACTTTAAGGGTGTTAAGCTTTGTGCCCGATGCATAATAACCACTACCGACCAGGATACCGGCATACGCAATAAAGAGCCACTGAAAACACTGGCCAAATACCGGGTAAAAAATAACAATATCCTATTCGGGCAAAATTTAGTAAACAAGGGCGAAGGTATTATTGCCGTTGGTGATGTACTGGAAAACATTACATTGCATGAGAATAATGAGCGGTTTATGGTATAAAACTCCGAAAGGAAAGACTTTTTAAATATATTACCTTTGCGCTCGTTTAACCTTGCGCTCGTCTGCGACGAGTGCTTAA
>JBDSIC010000198.1:0-14017 GCA_039918195.1 Mucilaginibacter sp. | reverse complement strand
CATGTATATTAGCCATAAATATCCGGCCCTGCTGATCCTTAGGGAAAGCGTCCGACTGGTAAATACTGGCACCGCCATGTGCCGAGCGGTGGCTATGGTCGGCAATAGTTTGTATATCGGTATAGGTATACGGGTTAAAATGCTGCCCGCCCTGCCGCATGTATATACCGCCGGGGATGATATACCACAGGTGCGGTATCACGCAGGCGGTAATAAATATCTGCCCTTTGGCATCATAATCAATACCCCAGGGATTACTTAAACCGTGTGCCACTACCTCGAATTTATCTTTAGTGGGATGATAGCGCCAAACGCCGCCGTTGATATCAACGCCTTCGCCCTTTAGTATCTCGTCCTCAGGGAACGGGTCTTTATGCTTAAACAGCCTGCCTTTGCCCACCGGTTTGCGTATGCGCGATGGCGTGGCAAAGCCCTGGCAGCCGTACAGCCAGCCATCAGGCCCCCAGTGGAAGCTGTTCAAGGTTTCGTGCCTGTCGCGTATACCCCAGCCGGTAAGGCGTACTTCTATGTCGTCCATATCGGCCTTGTCATCATGGTTACGGTCGGGTATGAACAGCAGGTTTGGCGGTGCGCCTACAAATACCCCGTCAAACCCAACAGCCAATGCAGCAGGGAAGGGGATGCCGTCAGCAAACACCGTTTTTTTATCGGCCTTGCCGTCGTGGTCGGTATCCTCCAATATCAATATGCGGCTGTTGCCATCGTTTGAGTATCCTGTAAAGCGCGATTCATAATCCCTGTTTTCGGCTACCCACAGGCGGCCGCGGTCGTCCCAGCAAAAAGCCATGGGCTGGGTTATCATCGGTTCGGCGGCATAAACGTTGGCCATAAAGCCGTCCTTTAAGGTCATCGCCTTTACGGCTTCTTCGGGCGAAAGAAATTTGGCATCCATAGCCTCCCTTTTGGCTATGTTCCACATTTCGATGCTGGCCCAGATAGGGTCCTTGCCCGTATATTTGCCCCATTCCTTACCTATCTCAATATCGTTGAACTGGCCGGTATAAATTACCAGGCGGTGGCGGATGGTTTCCGTTTCGCCTTTTTTAATAACACGGTCTGCATCATGCGTGGGCACGGGGCCAACACCCATCTGGTCGTCTACGCGCCATTTTTGCGGGTAGCCTTTATTTTCGGGATGGTCAAATATGGCGATGTGCGCCCTGTTGGCATTGCCTTCCAGTTTCATGCCTATATCTATCCAGGTAGCCGCCTGGCCTTCGGCTTTTTGGTTACGCTGGCGGGCCGCGTTAATTACGTCGCCATCAATACCCGGTTTCCAGGGCATCCGCAGGAATAAACCACCGTAGGGATATTTGCCAACAGTAACATCAGTTTTAGCTTCGCCTTTCCACTCCAGGCTCAGCAAAAACTTACCGTTATCCTGCTGCATGCTCCAGGTTTCGGTTTCGGTCATTACAGCTTCGCCTTTCTCATCAAGCAGGTTGTAAACCGTCTGCCATTTTACAATGGCACCACTTTTTTCCAGTATTCTTGCCGATACACGCTTCCAGTAGCCCTCGCCGGGGTTGGTGAAATAATTGCGGCCATTTACGCTGGTAAGCCCCCAGTACAGGCCGGTTTGGTGCTTATGGTGCGCCGGACTAAAATCCGTAAGTGTACTTTTGCCATCTGGGGACATGATGGGGTGTATATATGGGCGGAAATTCTCTTTTGCAGTTTGCGTAAGTACCACCTCCTTGTTATCGGCGCGCGATACGGTAATGGTGCCTGCGCTTTCGTCCTGTTGGACGACCAGGTCGATATTGTCGGTACGTTCGGCAAGGTTTTTAGGGCCAAACCATAACAGCGTAATAAAGCTGATGAACAGTAAAAAAGACTTTAACATAATCCGGGTGGTTTATTTGATCACAGGTTTCAAATATAGGATAGTTGGTTTATTATAACAATCGATTGTTGTAATATTTGTATAGACAAGTTTGCTTTTAAAGATAATGTAACCAGGAGTATAACATGCTAAATTTTATGTGTCATGCATTTTGTGGTGGGTAGCCTTAGTAGCACACGGGGAGGCAAACGCTCTTGCTATACCACGAGTTACGCTGTCGCTAAACTCGTGGTAGCGGGAGTGTTAGTTTTTTAGCCAGGTCGTAAACGGACAGTGCTAATACTACTAATAATGGGTGCGCCCAAATATGCGCTGTCACCCTTTTATGCTTGATCACGACTTACTCTGAGGCTAAACTCGCAGCAGTGGACTTACAAAATTGTCTTTAGCATGCGTTGGTGCAAAAAAAATTGTATATATTTTCAAAGAATACAGTAAATATTCAAATATAGATATACTATAAGACTAAATGATTGATTATATTAGTACCTTCTGAAGGATATATTATCTAGTTACATGATAGTTTACCACGGTTCAAATATTCTTTACGGTCCAGAAATATATTGTCCATCAATATTTAATGAGCTTCATAGAGGTAAGGATATTATGACAGCTTATAAAAAAGCCCAAATAATGTTGGAAAAACTTAATAATTTTGATGATACTTTTTCACTTCAAAGAGCGCTGGATGATGCACAAACTACGAGTGACAACAGTCCTTTCATATCAACTTCTCAAAAACGGGATGTTGCAAGGCAATTTGCTACAACTAAAAATGGTCAAGGATATATTTATACAATAGAAGGCCCAGAAAAAGAATTTTATAATTTTAATGAGATTCGAAGCAGTTGTAATTTACCTCAACATAAAACGTTTAATTGGATGGGTGAGCTAGGAATTCCTTTTGAAATAAAACTCCCGTTTGAGATTGTTCAAATTGAGAAAATAATTGAAATCAAAGAAATTACAGAACTAATATACCAAAAATAATAAAAGCATGGAATCAACATTAAGAGAGGTATTTTTAGATTCAATGGAAAGTATAGGCTTAAATACAGTTAAATATGATCACTTGCCGTTCAATTTAAGACGTACAAATATGTCCTATCATATTTATAATGAAATATCTCAGTGTATTAATGAGGTGAATTTAAAAGATGATAGTTTCTATGAAAAGGAATTATATCACTTTACGAAGGGCGAAATTGAGAATCATTATAAGACTTTAAATGGATGTATAGCACTTGTTTGCTTAGGTCATACAAACTATTCTAAACTTTTACTTACTTATTTGGATTTTCCAGAAGCTCGATGGACAATAAAAATAAACTACTTGTTAAACAGTTTGCTTAGCAATAATGAAAATACTTTAAAAATACCTTCATATAGTGAAAAAATAGAGATCCAAAGCGCTTTTATAAAACGCGAATTTTATTCCGATTTAAAAGATTTAAGTTATAGTTTACTTAATCATAAAACAAATGTTAATTATCCTGAATATTTATTAAGTCTATCGGCAAGCAAAAGACCGATTAGCGAATTAAACATCTCTCTTAAAGATAACAATAAACTCATAGAGGATGATATGGAATGCTCTGAGTTTTTCTATTTAAAAACACATGAATATTTAAAAACTCATCAATACAACACTTTTATTGTTTGGATGATTAGGATGATTCATATAGAAAAAGTGCCTTTTATAAATACCATAACTAAATCTATTAGGGATGTTTTTTATGAATTACAGATACATAAAAGTCCTAATTTTTGGATTAAAGAATTAAAAAAGGAGCGCACTAATATATTAGCTTCCATTTTCATTTATAATATTCTTAAGCAAGATAGAGCAGACAAACGACTTGCTGCAAGATTTGTTAAGGCTTTTATTTCGGATAAATTAAATAAGAAACAACTTGATGCTCTATCCGAATTATATCAATGCAATCATAGTGCTAATAGTATATTAAAGATTTCTGAATTTTTAAATGATTCTTCTAACTTGCCTATTTCTGTGAAAGTTAAAATTGATGTGGTTAGTCCAATATTTCTTTATTGTATAAAAAATAATATTGTGAATATTTATTTAAGTGAGAAAGAGTCCTTAAATCTAATAAGTCAAAAAAACAAGGGTGGCTCTACTAAATTGTTTAAAGTTTTTAAAACTCGCTTCAAATATAATACGAATGTATTAACTAGTGTAGCAACTGTGTATTCTGAAAAAGATGAAGATTTTATTAATTTCTATCCTAAAATA
The DNA here is from genome assembly GCA_039918195.1 of Mucilaginibacter sp. GTDB lineage: Bacteria > Bacteroidota > Bacteroidia > Sphingobacteriales > Sphingobacteriaceae > Mucilaginibacter. The sequence continues at coordinate 9,896 of JBDSIC010000198.1, read as the reverse complement.
AGTATATTGATAAAAATGAGAGCGGATTTTGAAGCAACCTATATGGTAAGAAAATCTGTTCAGGTTAATCTAAAAAATTATTATATAAAACTTTTTGAAAGTTGGGTAGAAGAAACGACAAAACTTGAAAATGAAAATCTTCACCTTGTATCTTCAGAAGATTTTACCTAATAAATTATTAAAGTCAATTAAATCCAATGTAGAATAATTTCTAATTTATTATCTAAATAATAAACACAAAAACATGATTGTGATTTGTACGATAATACAAGTGTGTCAGTTATGCTAGCCCCACAAGTTTAAAAATCGTCTTTCTCAAACCACGTTAGGGATACAATGGATACTAGCCCCGTGCCTAAGGCCTGAAGGCGTATGAGTGTAAAGCCACGCTCGCAGAGAACGCCAAAATTATTGAGTGAGTGAGTGAATTATTGATTTTAACGTCAAACATATCCGTAAAGCCTCACTTAATAGCTGCAATATTTTAGCCCAGCAAAAACATTACAACCTCCAACAACTCCCCCCACACAAAAAAGCCGCCCTGCTTTACAGCAGGAGCGGCCTCTCATTTGTCAATTAACAGAAACTTCTTTTACTTAGTTCACAATACTTAAATGTGTGCGCATCAGGAAGGTGTTATAGTTCCACCACATAGACATGCCCCAGTATAGTTCGTCGCCGTGGCTGTAGATGGGGTGTATGTAGCTGCCGTACAGGCCGGGGTAGCTGGCACCGGTGGCTATCGGCTTAATTTCGCTCCAGGGACCGGTTATGTTGGTAGCATCACGCAATGATATCTGGTAGTTCGTCGGGTCGAAATAGGTATATATCCACCTGCGGAACTGCCCGTTGTAGAATAGCGATCCTTCGCCTACAGCCGGTGATGTTACGGCGGTTAAAGCAAACAGGTCAGTCGCGGCAGCCTCGTTGTTGGTTACCCACACCTGGTTGGTGCCGTCCCAATATTGGTATGCGGCTTTATTTAAAATGTTGGCAGGTGTAAAGCGCAGCAAATATGCCGGTGCCGAGCGGTATGCCGGCGTGCCTACCATATACACATAACCTCCCCGCTGGTGCAGTGCGCCCAACGCGAACTTGCTGTTACCCGCAAAGCTTGGCGCAGAAAGTTTGGTCCACGTTAAGCCGCTGTTGGTAGATTTGGCAAAGCGCGAATAGTTCAGCGCCAGCGACGGTGTCCAGGTTGCAACGTCCATATAAAAGACATAATCGGTAGTGCCTATGCGGGTTGCCGCGGTGGGTATGCAATAGCGCCCTGTTACAGCCTCTTTGGCGGTACCGCTTGAGGTAATACCTCCTGTGGTGAGCATATTGCTAAAGGTTAACCCGTCGTTAAGGTTATTATCGGTAGAAAAAGCCAGCGCGTTGTGGCCGAAGAAGGTTCCGGCAGGGCCGCCGCCACCGGTAGCATACCAGTCGCCACGGTTACTATCGCCGAAGAACAGGCCTGTTTTGCCCGAACCCATGTCCCACATCACGCCCAGGTCGGTACCGCCAAAGTTATACACAAAGTGCGATTGGTTAGGGTTAGGCAGTGTTTCGCCGCCGGGGGTTGCGCCCGTCATCCGGGCAAGCTGTGTTGGCCCGCTAACGCCTAAGTTACACTGGTTAAAAAAGAAGTAGCTATTGGCAGCAACAGAAAAATTATCCAGTGTAATGGGCACACCGCTTGCCGTGCCGCCGCCCTGGTAATTTACGCCGAGGCTTGAGTTTAGCTTGGCTATCATGCGGTACAGACCATAGCCCTGGTACACTATCTTCCAGCGCTGCCCGGGGGCATCTGTCCAGCCGCTTTGTACCAGCTGTACGCCGGGGGTATGTACACCGCCGGGTACGCTCAGGCATTTCCCGCTGTTAAGGTCGACAAGGCGGAAATCGCCGCCGCCGAGTTCGTCGATAGACCAGTCCTGCCCGGTACCAACGTTATAATCCTGCTGATCGATAGGGTCGCCATCATTAGGGCCGTAGCAATTGATGTATTTGCTGGCTACCCAGTAACTGTTAAGGGATACAATTTTGTAAAGGCCCTGCACCATATCGGTAACGGCGTTCACTTTTTTGTTGGAGTTGTCGGCAACCGGTTCGGTAGCCTTTAGTGGGGCTTCATTTTTTTTACAGCTTTGCGCAAAAAGCAATAAAATGCAGGTTGCTAAGCTCAAAATGTGTTTAGTTCTTCTCATAATTGTTGTACTTTAAGGTAAATAAATGTTTTGCCTGGGAGGCAATTATTGGTATGGTAAAGTTAGTTAGGTTTTAGGTGTTAATATATTATATATTAACCTATTATGATACTATATTGGCTTTTACTCGGCTAACCCGTTTTAGCTTGTAAATACAAGTGAAAACAGGTTGTATTTACAAGATACAGGGAGCCGATAGCGTTATTGTCTGAACCGGAATTTAAAGAATTTGTAGAATGGGCAGAATCCTATCCAGCTGCATTCTGTAAATTCTTTAAATTCCGGTTCAGACAATTGGTGCCAAAAATTTGACAGTGGTGCAGGGTGGTTCGGGTGGTGCACGCACCTGCACCGCACCACTTTAAAGCAGGGTAACAGCAAAAACAAAAGATAACTGCCTTGCTCATATTCCATTTAAAAATCACAATTTAGGATAATGAATAAACATGCCGTTCTTATCATCTTATTTTTTGTGGGGCTGATCATTTCTGCCATCAACCCGCACGATTATTTTACCTGGATACTGGAGGTTTTCCCGGCTATTATTGGATTTATAGTGCTATCACTTACTTATAAGCGCTTTCAATTCACTTATTTAACCTATGTGCTGATACTGGTGCATTGTTATATTTTATTTACCGGCGGGCATTACACGTATGCCGAAGTACCCGTGTTTAACTGGATAAAAGATGCCTTCCACCAAACCCGCAATAACTACGACAAGGTGGGCCACTTTGCCCAGGGCTTTGTGCCCGCGCTAATTGTACGCGAACTGTTCATCCGCCTAAACGTTATACAAAAACGACCGTGGATACCGTTTTTAACGGTTTGTGTTTGTACCAGCATCAGCGTGGTTTACGAATTTTTGGAGTGGTTTGTGGCCATTATAACCGGCGAAGCCGGCGATTCGTTCCTCGGAACGCAGGGCTATGTATGGGACACGCAATCGGATATGCTGTACGCGATGATGGGCGCTATCGCTATGGTGGTACTGTTATCCAAATGGCAGGACAGAGAAATCAGGAAGATGGTGGTATGATCTTTTATTCCCGCTCTATAATACACCGCTCCCCTTTTAACCTTTTAATTGATTCGGTAATTTCAAATGCCGACCTTATTCTTTTTGTTTCTTTACGATATTCCTTTTTTAGTCCTTTACTATACAAGGCCTCAAAAAACCGCTCTATCTCCACATCCGACTTCAGGATCAAGCCCGGCACCTCCAAAGGCTCGTGGTTGTCATCCATGGCTACCATGGTAAAGTAGCTGGTATTGGTGTGTTTGGTTTCGTGCGTTTTTACATTTTCAGATACGACCCTTATGCCCACAACCAGCGATGTTTTACCTACATAGTTTACCGAAGCCATTAACGAAACCAATTCGCCCACCTCAACCGGCGCCAAAAAATCAATGGCATCTACCGATGCTGTTACGCAGTAAGCATCCGCATGTTTGGCAGCGCATACATAAGCCACTTTGTCCATCAGGCTCATAATGATGCCGCCGTGTATCTTACCGCCAAAATTGGCATACGAGGGTATCATCAGCTCGGTAAGTATGGTTTGTGAGGCCGCTACGGTTTTATAGTTTTCCATAATTTAAAAATACAAAATAGTGAGTGGTGAGTAGTGAATGGGGAGTAGTGAGTTGTGAATATTTTTAAAAACATAAATAAAGGCAGCCTTGCAGACTGCCTTTACTATCATTTATTGCAGAAGTATCTATTCACCACTCACTATTCACCTCTTACCAAATTAATATTTCAGCACAATATACCCCGACTTGCGTTTGGTTACTTTGCCGTCCTTATATTCAAGCAGGTAAAAGTACGTGCCCTGCGGCTGCAGCTGGCCTGTCTTGCTCCTGCCGTCGAATATGTTGGTGGTGTTGTTATATCCCGATATATAAGTTACCTGTACACCTTTACTGTTCATAATCGTTAAATTATTCCCTGCATAAGCTTCTATATTGGATATCGTCAAATGGTCGTTTATGCCGTCACCGTTGGGCGATAGTGCAGCCATTACAGTTACTTCACCACCCTGTTTGTTTTGGTCGGCCATGGTGGCTGTTTTCTTTTGTAACGAAGACCGGCTCATGTCTTCTGAACGGGTTACCCGCAGGGTATACGATTTAATAGTACCGTCCTGTGCCGTTACCACTATGACGATGCTATTTGACCCTGTGGCAACTTCTACCGGGATATATGTGCCTACCGGTGCCGGTGTACCGTTAACAGTCGCCCTAGCCAGGCTGCTCTCCGGTGTTATTTTTACGCCTACCGTGTCTGTTGATGAGCTTACTGTAGCGGCGTAGCCCGTGGCGGACGTGGCAGTCACGGTTACATTCGGGTCCAGCGCTACCTTTTTCAGCCTGGCATTGTTCGATCCGTTACGGTAGATGGAAAGGATATACGTTTTGCTGGTGGTGCCGTCCTGCGCGGTTACAATTATTGTTACCGGGGTTACTATGCCCACATCATTCAGCGTGATGCTTTGCGAGTAGCTGCCCCTTGCTACCGGCATGCCGTCTACTGTTACTGTTGCATTTTTGTCTTCAGTTTGCGGTTTTACCAGCACAGTGCCATAGCCGGCATCTATCGAGGTAGTATAGCCTGTGGCGCTGGAGGCCGTTACGGTAGAGTTCTGGTTAAGCGTGATGCCTTGTAGCTTGGCATTGTTCGAGCCGTTCTTGCTTACCGTAATTTTATAGCCTTGCGTAGTGGTGCCGTCTTGTGCCGTTACCAAAATATTGATCACGGTGGCACCGGCTTCTTCCAGGTCTATCAAATCGCTATTGGTTCCGCTACTCACAGGGATGTTGTTCACCAATATGTTAGCGTATTGGTTTTCGGCCGTTGGTTTTAGTTTTATTTGTGTCGCATTGGCATCTACCGAGGCGGTATAGTTGATGGTTGTAGTGTTGGTGGTGGCTACAAGGGTGGCCGTTGGAGACAGAACGATGCTCGTGAGCCTGGCATTATTTGAGCCGTTGCGGCTTACCTTGATGCTATAGTCCATGGTGGTGACACCATCCTGTGCTAATACATGGATAAGCAGCTCTGTCGCACCCGTTTCTTCTAAGGGGTAATAACGCGACAAGTTACCGCTTTCTACCGGGTCACCGTTCACGGTGATAATGGCGTTCCTGTCTTCGGCTATCGGCCTTAAGGCAACCTCGGTTGTATTTGCATCTACCGAAGTAATGTAGTTAACATCGGCTGTTCCGTGTGCACCTACCAGTTTAGAAGCCGGTTTAAGGGTGATGAGTTTCAGGAAGGCATTGTTCGAGCCTTCGCGGATCACTGTAATAGCGTAGATGCTGGTGGTTACCCCGTCCTGCGCGGTAATTACCATGTTGACAACCGTCGGGCCGGTTGGCTCCAGGTCGATAAGGTCTGTGGTTGCTCCGCGCGGTACATCTATACCGTTTATGGTTACCGTCGCGTTCTTGTCACGTGCCAGTGGCTTCATGGTGATTTGGGTGGTGCCGGCCACTACCGAAGCAGTATAGTTAATGGTGCTGCCTGTATTTCCGGTAGTTACCAACTTGGCCGTCGGACTTATCACCATGCTAGACAGGCGCGACTCGTTTGCGCCGCGGCCTACGTTAACGGTGTAAGTTTTAGTATGGTAGCCATCTTCAGCGGTTACTACAATAGGGATAGGATTGGCGCCTATAGCCAGCGGGATATCACCTGAGAGTTCATCTGATACTACCGGTACGCCATTTACCGTCATGGTAGAGCCCGGGGCGGCTGTTGCAGCACGGATATGTACTGTTTCTGTAGTGCCGATAACAGATGCCCTGTAATTAACTGTTGCACGGGCGAATTTTGATTTTAGGCTGACACCGCTTACCCCAAGTTTGGAGAGGTCGGCGTTAAATACGGAAGGTACGACGGTTATATTTACCGTGGCCTGGCTGCTGCCAAACTGGTTGTAGGCTGTAACCGTATAATCCTTTGCAAGCGCTGTCAAGGTTGGGGTACCGCTTATTACGCCTGTAGTATCATTAAAGGCTAATCCACGTGGTAGAAGTGCGCTTAAATGATACCCGCCTGTTGGGCTAAAGTAATCTATCTCGCCAAAGGCATCAGCAACATATACTTTGCCATTATTGCCTACCGCTACACCGGCGGGGGCATACATGCAATAACTAATGGTTGAGATTTCGCCGGTGGGGGATATTTTGTTAAACGTACCAAATACTGCATCTGATACAAATACGTTGTTTGCCGCGTCAACTGCTATACCTATCGGGAAGCCCATATCAACAGCCAAAATAACTTCGCTGTTGTAGTTATCAGCAGCAAGCAGTTTTATTATTTTGCCATCATAGGTACCCATGTATATATTACGTGAGCCATCTAAAGCCAGGCTGACAACGCTGCTCAAACCTATTGATAAAACATTACTGGTATTTGAAGCTGCATTTAGTCTTGTCAGGTCGCCTGTGGTAGCATCAGATACATATGCATTGCCGGAATTATCTACGGCGACGGCATAAGGTGACACAAACCCTGAGCTTAAGCCTATTGGAACGGGCGTGCCGCCGCCGGCGGGGATTTTTGATACAGTGCCGGCATTAGGATCTGTTACGAACAGGTTGCCGGCAGGGTCGGCAGCAAGGCCATATGGCGAAGCTATATCGGTGCTGTACAATGTGGCATTTCCGGCAGCATCTATTTTGTAGATGCCACTGTTATCGTCATCATCATTTGTAGAGTATAGGTTACCCTGGCCATCTGCTGTTAAGGCAATCGGAGTTGCAAGGGCTGCAGTTAACGAATCGGGCAGGCAGCTATAGCCCGGCGGGAATACGTTTGCGCTAACAGGAGTAAGCGGGGCTATCGGCGTGTTGATAACGTAGACCTGGGCACCTCCGCCATAACTAACCTCAGGAAGTACATTACCCCTGTATACGGTTACCGCGTAGGTTTTTGTGGTCAACCCATTTCCCGAGGTAACCACCACGTTTATAAGGTTGCTGCCCGGATTTAGTGCAATATCTGAAGACGTTGCACCCGAAACCACATCCTCGTCGCCAACCTTTATAGTGGCGGCGGTATCACTGGCAAAAGGTTTAAAATTAATAGTTGCTTCGGCCGAATCTACTACCGCAGTATACATAAAACTGCGAGGATCAAACACCGGGTTTAAAGTGCCGCTGCTTAAAACAAGGCTATCTAACCGTGCGTTGCCTCCTTCTACTTCAATATTTAAATAGGCGTAGCCGGTACCCGACACGTTATTAGCCGTAACCAGGTATTCTGTATCAGGGCTTTCAACAAGCGGGGTGCCGCTTATAACACCGGTAGTGTCATTAAAACTAAGCCCGCCGGGCAATGGTTTATCAATATAATAACCACCAAGCGGCGCTATAACACCAATTGCGCCTGTTTCTGTGCCATAATATATACGTCCGTCGTAAGTAAGGTCGAGGCTTGATACTGTAGAAATATTAGTGGCGATAGCAACGGGTGCCCCCCCGCCGGCAGGAAATTTCATGATCTTTTGGGCCTGTGCTTCAGCTACATAAATATTCCCGATAGGGTCGGCCTTAATGCCAATCGGAGCCATTAGCCCGGTGGCTAAGGTATCAGCCGTTAAATAATTTCCGGCAGCCGGCAGTTTTATCAGGTTGCCGGTGGCTATTTCGGTTATATAGATATTTTTATTGCCATCAAGCGCCAGTCCTCCAACCGTGGTAAAACCGTGCGCTATTTCCTCAATGGTGTTATAATTATCGCTTTTAAGTAACCTGTTTATAATACCGTTTCCATAATTGGCCAGGTATATATTACCGTCTGCATCCAGGGCCAGGCCAGCCGGGTTGTTAAAATCATGGCCTATCGGGATAGCTGTACCGGTACCTGCGGCTATTTTAAAAATAGTTGTCTGTGATATATCAGATACGAACAGATCCCCCGCAGGATTTATCGCCATGCCATAAAGCTGGGTGAACTGATTTGTTATCAGTTGTGCAGTATCAAGGTAAGAAAGTTTATATAACCCGGCTTGCACCCCCTGGGTTGCAGCATATACATTTTCATCTTCATCTAATATTACATTGCTTACGTTATTCAAATTGTCTGTTATGATCTCAGGCGTTTGCGTGTAGCCTACCGATATTGGATCAACATCACTTGAAACAGGTACTAAAGGATCAATAGGCTGGCCGATAAGATAGGTGTGCGAAGGGTCGTAATATACCTCGGGGTAAACCCCTTTTTTTACCGTTATCAGGTACGATTTAGTGGTGCTCCCATCTGTTGCCGCTACCTTAACTTCAACAATATTTTCGCCGGTGCTAAGATAATAGGAGTATCCTGTTGCTCCCGGCGCTACCACATCATCATCCACTGTTACCACTGCATCAGGATCACTGGCTGTGGGGTTAAGTGCTAAAAAATCCACCCAATCCGGCACGCTTATCGTGTAATTGGTTGTGCCTGTGTCAAACGCGGGTGTTAAAAAACCATCAGGTGTTGTCAATGCGGATAAGTCGGCATTTGACGAGCCGGCCCGCTTAACATTCAAAGTATAAGTTATAGAGTTACTATTGTCAGCAGCGGTTATATCTACACTTATTGTATTGTCGCCTATTGCCAGCGGTACCTTTTCCGATGATTGGCCTGACACTACATTAACACCATTTACCAGTATATTAACATCAGTGTCGTTAGCTGTAGGTGTAATAACAAGGCTGTCGGTTTCATTAGTAACAGATATGGTATAGTTGGTAGAGTCGGGGTTAAATGCAGGGTCAAATGTTGCATCGTTATCTATAACCAATCCTGTTAGTTTTGCGGTGTTTGAATGTAAACGCGTAACATTTATTACATATTCTTTTGTAGCTCCGGATGATGCGGTTACAGCGATAGTTATTGTATTGTCGCCGCTTAAAATGTCTATTGGGCCAGATGCATTGTCAGACACCACCGCATTGCCGTTTACCAGTATTGTCGCCGTATTATCGCTTGCCGTTGGTGTAACAGTTATTGACGTTACAGTGGCACTTACCGTGTCTGTATAACTTGTAATATTTGCATCAAAACCCGGTGATAAGGAGACCAGGTTGGATGTTAACCACGAAAGGTTATCATCAGTTGAGGTAACTGCCATGTTTGCTAATGCAAAACTTGTCTCGCTGCCGTTGTACGCAGTAACCCCGTAATCTTTTGCAAGTGAACTGTAAACAGGCGTTCCGCTTATGGTACCGTTAACTTCGTCAACAGTGAGGCCTGCCGGTAGTGCACCTGCGTGAAAACCACCTGTTGGTGTAATGCGATATATAGCATCGCCCGAAGAAACCGCACCGATGTTGGTTGCAAAGACCCGGCCTAATTGGTCAACTGTGGCACCTTGTGTATTGTCAAAACCCGAGGCAACGGTACTTTCGCTTTGGTCAGTCGCCGATATTTTGATAACACTGTTGCCTTTAGCCAAATAAAAATTACCGGCGCCATCCATATCTAAACTTGTACCGCCCGACACTACTGCATACTCTTCGGGGGTATTACTGCCCGCAGGCAGCCTTTTAATTATATTATTTTGCAGGTAATAAATATTGCCTGCCGGGTCTACCGCTATATGTTGAATACCTGCAACCGCCAGCAATGTTATCTGCCCAGAACCGTTGGGCGACAGTTTCATCAAGCCTGTGGCTGAATCAGCTACGTAAATATTGTTCTTT
>JBDSIC010000197.1:0-2729 GCA_039918195.1 Mucilaginibacter sp. | reverse complement strand
TTGAAAACCGTTATATACATAAAAACGGAAGTATAGTGCCCATGATGTGGTCGGCAACCTGGGATGTGAATGACCAGCTGATGTATTGCATAGCAAAAGATGTAACTGACCGAAAATCGGCCGAAATGGAACGGGCAAATATGGTTAATGACATGTTACTGCGTAACAATGACCTGGAACAATTTGCATACATCATATCGCACAACCTTCGTGCGCCCGTGGCCAATATCATTGGCGCTTCAAATGCACTGAAGGATGATGAGCTAACGATTGAGGATAAAGAGATATTAAACCGTGGCATTAACGAGTCGGTTACACGGCTGGACGATGTTGTGAAGGACCTGAACCATATTTTACAGGTAAAGGGCGAAATAAGTAAAACCAAAGAACTGGTGGTGTTTTCGGAACTGGTTGAGGATATCACGAAAAGCATTAAAAATTTGATAGACAATAACAATATCTCCATCACTTACAACTTTGACGAGGTTAACGAATTATTAACCCTGAAGCCTTATTTATACAGCATTTTTTATAACCTGATATCAAACAGTGTTAAATACCGCCGGCAAGGGGTCGAGGGTATTATCAGCATAAAAAGCCGTCTTCAAAACAGCAAGATAGAACTCATATTTACTGATAACGGGCTGGGTATTGACATGGTAAAATCCGGCAAGTATATATTTGGTTTATACAAGCGCTTTCATACCCATATAGAGGGTAAGGGAATGGGGCTGTTTATGGTAAAAACACAAATAGAAAACCTTGGCGGCAGCATCAGCATGGATAGCACAGAGAATGAGGGAACTGAATTTAAGATCGTATTTGATATATAGTCAAAGTTATTTTTCAAACTGAAAGGGCAGGCTTAAATTTTACGCCGGCCCTTTTCTATTTTTAAACGGATGTTAAGGGCAAAGCATTTTTGCAAATCATTAAAAAATATTAAATTTGGTAATCAACTTCATACACAATTAGCGTATAGCCCTTAATGAGCAAAAAAAAGATACTGATAACCGGGGCAAGCAGGGGCCTTGGCCTCGCCATCTCAAAAAAATTATCAGCTGATTACACCTTAATTTTACACGCCTCGAAACCCGAAAGCTTTACGCATATTGAACCGGGCAGCCATATTTTATGTGCCGACCTCAGCGACAGCGAACAAATAAACAGTTTTTGCAAACAATTAAAAAAGGAGCATAGCGACCTTTACGGCGTGATCAACAATGCCGGGCTAACCTATGATAAACCGCTGCTTTTTCAGCCTGAGCGCGAGATAGAGGCCATGATCAATGTGAACCTGAAAGCGCCTATCATGATATGCAAAACGGTGATGAAGATATTCAGCCTGAATAAAACCGGGGTTATCATTAACATGAGTTCGATAGTAGGGCAAACGGGCAATGCCTTCCAGGCGGTTTATTCGGCCACCAAGGCGGGGCTGGCAACGCTTTCGCGCTCACTGGCGCAGGAAGCGGCTACCGCCGGCGAAGGCCACAGCATCAGGGTGCTTAGCGTAGCGCCGGGTTTCATCGAAACAGATATGACAGATGCTATCCCGGAAACAGAGAAAGAAAAATACCTGAAAATGATACCTGCCAAAAGGTTTGGGAACGTGGATGATGTGGCCGATACCATTGCCTTTTTAATTTCAGATAAAGCATCATACATAAACGGCACAACTATTAACATTAACGGCGGCTTAATATAAATATGGCATACCACCCTTACAAAACACCTACACTTGTAGGCGAAAGGCCAAAATACTGGCTGCTGCACGGCCCTACCAAACGCTATATTGATAAGTACCATTACCACTCGCCCAAGGTAGGTATTGTGGCCAGCTACACCCCATTGGCCCGCGATGTGAAGGACCATTTCAATATCTTCCGCGGGGTTGACCAGGTAGAATCATTCGCCCAGGCATCTGTTGTATCGTTGGCTACCTTTTCGGAGTGTAAAAAAATGGATATACTTCCCGAGGAATTATCAAAACGTTTTGTTCCTACCTTTATCAGCATTGGCGGGGTCAATTACCACTCGTATTTGGAAAAGGGGCAAACTTTCATTAACATTGGTTGTATAAAGTTCTATAAATTCAGGCAGATGGTTTGCGATGGCCGGATTTACAAAGTACCCCAGGGGCTTGACCTTGACGCTTACTTTAAGGACTTTACCGACGAGCGCCTTTTGACATATGACATTAGCAGCGACTTTAAGCTGGTGGCCGAATTGAACGGCATTACCGGCAGGGCGATAAAAAAAGAGATATTTAACTTATTGTAATAATGACGGAAAGAGAAGAAATACTTGCAGGTTTATTAGAAGTGCTTAGAACGGTGAGGACCATTGACCCCGCCCGTTTAGAAAACGTAACCGAAGAAACAGACTTTTTAGCTGACATGAATGCCCCATCAACCGAACTGATAAACATAGCGGTTAAGGTGGAGCAGAAATTTGATGTAGAGTTTGAAGATGACGACATCGACAATATGGGCTCGACCGTGAAAGATGTTATCGATTTGATATTAGTGGCTAAAGAAAGAAGTAAATAATGGCTGTACCGGGTAGAAAAGTAGCAGTTGTGGGCATGGGTGGCGCTTTTCCGACCTGTACCGGGTTAGATGATTTCACCGAAAAATTATTTGCCGGCAAAAGCATGATACGTGAGTGGCCGCTGGCCCTTAAGTATGGTAAACAGATGCGCTCATCGGTATGCGGCTATATTACAG
>JBDSIC010000196.1:0-4446 GCA_039918195.1 Mucilaginibacter sp. | reverse complement strand
AGCGGCGACAAAGTTAATAAAAAGTGGGTGCGGATTATCAACTGTTGATTTTAATTCGGGGTGGAACTGCGAACCCACAAAATAAGGGTGGCTTTTAAGTTCAACTATCTCCACTAAATTATTGTCGGGGTTAATGCCTGAAGGGATAAGGCCGGCACTTTCATATTGTTTAAGATAGGCATTATTAAATTCGTAACGGTGACGGTGCCTTTCGCTGATGTGGGCCTTGCCATAAATAGCAGCAGCACGTGTTCCGCGCTTCAAATCGCATGGATAAGCGCCCAGGCGCATGGTGCCGCCCTTGGCAGTTATCTTTTTCTGCTCTTCCATCATGCTGATCACCGGGTTTGGTGTATCCGGGTTCATCTCGGTGCTGTTGGCATCTTTTAAACCCAATACATTGCGGCCATACTCTACTACCGCGCATTGCATACCCAGGCATATACCAAAGAAAGGGATATTGTTTTCGCGTACATAACGTATCGCTTCTATCTTACCTTCAAAACCGCGTTCGCCAAAGCCGGGGGCAACCAGTACGCCGTGCAGGCCTTTCAGGCGGTCAACCGCGTTCTCAACCGTTAATTGTTCCGAGTGGATGTAGTCCACTTTTACCTTGCATTCGTTTTTTGCACCTGCGTGGATAAAAGCCTCTACAATAGATTTATAGGCATCGGGCAGTTCGACATACTTGCCAACCAGGCCAATGCGCACTTCGGATGTAGGGTTTTTTAAGCGGCCTAAAAAGTCTTTCCAGCTTTCCAGGTCGGGCTCGTTCTTTTGCGGAAGCTTTAATTTAGTAAGTACTGTTTTATCCAGTTGCTCCTTCAGCATCAGCAGTGGCACGTCATATATGGTCGATGCGTCTATGGATTCAATTACCGCGTTCACATTCACATTGCAAAACAGGGCTATCTTTTTACGGATATCCATATTGATGTGGTGCTCGGTGCGGCAAACCAGTATATCAGGCTGTATACCATACTCCAGCAGCATTTTTACCGAGTGCTGGGTAGGTTTGGTCTTTAACTCGCCTGCAGCGGCCAAAAATGGTATAAGGGTTAAGTGTATAACCAGTGAGTTGCCTGATCCGCTTTCCCACCTGAACTGCCTTACAGCTTCTACAAATGGCAGCGACTCGATGTCGCCAACGGTACCGCCAATCTCGGTTATCACAATATCGTAGTCGCCGCTTTCGCCTAATATGCGGAAGTTGCGTTTTATCTCGTCGGTAATATGCGGCACTACCTGTACGGTTTTACCTAAAAAAGCGCCTTCGCGTTCGCGGGTAATTACATTTAGGTAGATACGGCCGGTGGTAATGTTGTTAGCCTGCGAGGTAGGGGTATTCAAAAAACGTTCGTAGTGGCCAAGGTCAAGGTCGGTTTCGGCACCGTCTTCAGTAACATAACATTCGCCATGTTCATAGGGGTTAAGCGTTCCGGGGTCAACGTTAATATAAGGGTCGAACTTTTGGATGGTTACCCGGTAGCCGCGGGCCTGTAAAAGTTTAGCTAACGATGCGGAAATAATACCTTTACCCAACGACGAAGTAACGCCGCCCGTAACAAAAATGTATTTGGTCATGATGTTTTTTGAAATTTTAGCAGCGGTTTTAAGGCCGATACCAAATGTTTGTGTACGGGATACAAAGATAGAAAATCCTGTGTGGTTTTTGACAGGTGTGGAGAAAATAGTGATTGTTTAAAAGGTGATGGGGTGGTAAGAGATTGTAACACAAAGTTTAGTAAGCTTAAATTATATAGGGGTTTTTGCTACATTAGAAGTGTAATTAAATACTCAGAATAGTATAATGAATTTTCTAAAGAGCATTTTTGCCAAAAAAGACGAACCAATAAAATCTTACGAAGATTTTTGGAACTGGTTTACGAGGAATGAAAAGAAATTCTTTAAAGCTGTTGAAACGGGTGAAAATATCGAAGCTGATTTTTTCAATGCTTTATCACTAAAGCTTGGGGAAATCAAAGAAGGTTTTTATTACTTAACCGGTATGTATGATAACAATATCGTGGAACTGATTTTAACTGCTGAAGGTAATGTAAACAACATAGTTTTTGTAGAGGAACTTGTAAAAACATCTCCAGAACTCAAAGGTTGGAAATTTACAGCCCTTAAACCAGCTTTAGATATCGCTGACGTCAACATTGATATGGATGGTTATAAATTCAATAAAAATAATATATCCTTTTATCCCACAGTGCATACAGAATACCCTGATGAAATAGACATAACTATAGTTCACGATGATTTTTCAGATAATAATGAGGCAACCATTACGAATGGCGTGTATATTTTCCTGGATAACTTTCTTGGTGAATTGAAATTTGCAACAACAATAGATAATTTGAATGTTATCGGTAGTAGTAAAATTGCCAATGAATTGATACCTGTTGAAAAATTAAAGGATTTTTTAGTTTGGAGGGAAAAGGAATTTGTTGAAAAATATGAAGGGATAAAGCAAAATACCGATAGCTCTAATTTTGTTTCACTAAAGACACAATTGAACGATGGGAACGTTTTATTAGCAATTGTCAATGATGATTTGCTGAACTGGGATAAAAAGGCATCTCATCCCTGGATTTTAAATTTTGCGATAAAATATCTTGACGTAAATGGCAGCGGAATGCCGGATGATACTTCTTATAAACTGCTTGAAGATTTAGAGAACGAAATGATAATGCAATTAAAGGATTGTGAAGGATATTTAAACATTGGCAGGCAAACGGGGGCCGGTATGAGGGAAATTTATTTTGCATGCAAAAATTTTCGAAAACCATCAAAAGTGGCACATCTAATTAGACAAAAATATGCTGGCGAATTTGAAATAACCTATGACATTTACAAGGATAAATATTGGCAATCTTTCGAACGTTTTAGAATTACCTGATACATTTACTCCACCGTTACCCACCCCGTTTCCCCGTCATCTTTAACCAAATAATAATTTTTATAAGCGCCAAGCACGGCTACTTTATTGCCTGCGGCTAACAGCTTTTTACGGGGCGCATTTAAACTATCGGGCGCATCAAACAAAGGTTGTGTGTTTTTCATGGTGATGCTGCGCAGGGTGTTAGCTTCAGTAACTATTTTGCTGCTGATGTATCCCGTCAGCCCATCGGGCAATTTTACCTTATACCACGAGCCTGTGGCGGCATCAACTGTTAATACGGCGTTTTTTGGCAGGTTCAGCATGGTGGTGCCTTTTTCGGTCGGGGCATCGTATAATTTGTTTACTATATTTTCAGTGCGTAGAGTAGCATTCAACTTTGTTAAGCCCGCTGTTACAGGCGCGGCAGGGGTAACCTCCCTGGCAACGAAGGCCAGCGGGTTGATGGCGCCGCCAAAAGTATATATGCCAAAATGCAGGTGCGAAGGCGTGTTGCGCGCGTTGCCGGTATTGCCTACCAGTCCAATGGTATCGCCGGTGGTTAAAGTTTGTCCCGGCTGCACCAGTTGCGCATCAAGATGGGCATAGTATAAGGTGTAATCGGCGTTATCCGGGCGGAAGAATACCACTTTGCCGCCAAGCGTGTTCTCCGTAACATTATTTACTGTTCCGTTGGCGGCGGCTATGGCTGCAGTGCCTTTGGGGGCAAAAATATCAATGCCCTCGTGCCTGCGGCCGTTATCGTCGCGGTTATCACCCCAAAAACTGCCTATGCGTGGTTTGCCTGTAGCTGATACCGGGAAGTTCAGCGATGGTCCGGCGAGGATGGTAAGGGTGTATTCGCCGCTTTGCAATAGCTCAGGTTGCAGGCGTATGAGGTATTTACCGTCATGCTTTACCTCGTAGCCGGGTAATACGCCGGTTGTATCTGCCGAGGCGACACGGTTTAACTGGTTATTGTCATTAACCTCGTACAGATCAATATAAATAGTAAAATTTGCAGCCGGTTTTTTGGTTAAGGTGATGAGTATTTTTTTGCCGCGTGCAGCACTAAAGCGCAGGGCGGTGCCGCCGGGTTTATCAGCCGCGAAGTAGCCTGTTTCTTTATAAGGAATGGTAATGTTCAACGGCGCATCCAGTATTTCTGTCGACTTAAGCAGCCACTTTCTGCCCAGCGCGGTACCGTCAAGCCCTGCATCCTTTAGCTTTTGGCCATAGGCCTCATGCGGCGATTGCTTTTTGAATATACCCATACCGCCGCGGTCGCTGCAAGATGCCCAAACAATGGCGAGTGTAATAAAAAAACACAGCCTGGAAACAGGATTGTTATAAATGCGCATTTTATTCTTTTGCAGGTATAACTACGACGGATGGAAAATAGTTTTTAATACAACGCTGCAGTGTGATTAAGAACCTATCAGGCTATCGCGTTTTGCCTGCTGTAAAAGGCTATCTTTTTATGCAGTTCGTTAGGGTTAAAAGGCTTGCTTATGTAGTCGTTCATGCCAACGGTAAAAGCCTGGTCCTGTATGTCAAGAATA